>NZ_BAAANG010000002.1:0-226371 GCF_039529675.1 Microbacterium paludicola | reverse complement strand
CAAACTCGCGATCACCTACCGGGCCGCTGTCATCCTCAACGCCGTCATCGCCTGGACCCGGCAATTGTCAGACATGCCCTAGGTCGACGACGGATCGGCGACGGCCTCCAGCTCCTCGATCGCGAACTCGCGGCGGCCGCGGCCCCAGGACGCCGCGGTGTTGCGGATCGCCGTGAACAGGTACGCGCGGAACGCGCCCGTGGGGCCGCCGCCTCGCCGGATCGCCTGGAAGATGCGCGTGTACGCCTCCTGCACGAGGTCATCCGGGTCGACGGTCGAGGTGATCGACCGCGCGACCGTCAATCCGGCGGAGTAATGGCGCTGCCACAGCTGCGCGAATGCCCCGGCGTCGCCCGCGCGCGAGCGAAGGACGAGATCGGTGTCGGCCAGGGACGCATCGGGGGAGCGGTTCAGGGATCTCTCGCTTCGGGGGCAGCGGTCGGTCGGGCGCCAGGGGGAGCGCCGGCACGGGCGGCGGGGCCGACCCGTATGACCAATTGTTCATATATGCCGAGATTCCACCATCGGTGCCCGGCCAGTCGAGCCTGGTGACGGTGTGTGACTCCCCCGGGCCGGGACCCTGCGGCCCCAAGACGGGATGCCGCTAGACTTGCGGCGTCGCGACTGGCGTTGAGGTGGGGTACCACCGGGAAGCGACCGAGACGGCATTCGACCGCACGCCTGGGCCGATGCGAGATTCCCCATCCCGAACGTCGTCTGGAGATCGCCATGACCGATCCGCTTTTCAACGCCCCTCTCGCCGAGGTCGACCCCGAGATCGCGCAGGTGCTGCAGCGCGAGCTCGATCGCCAGCGCGGCTTCCTCGAGATGATCGCCTCCGAGAACTTCGTGCCCGTCTCGGTGCTCGAGTCGCAGGGCTCCGTGCTCACCAACAAGTACGCCGAGGGCTACCCCGGCCGCCGCTACTACGGCGGCTGCGAGGAGGTCGACGTCGCGGAGGAGCTCGCGATCGAGCGCGCGAAGGCGCTGTTCGGCTCGGAGTTCGCGAACGTCCAGCCCCACTCGGGCGCCTCGGCCAACGCTGCCGTGCTTCACGCCATCGCGCGTCCCGGCGACACGCTGCTCGGCCTCTCGCTCGACCACGGCGGCCACCTCACGCACGGCATGAAGATCAACTTCTCGGGCCGGCTGTACAACATCGTCGCGTACGGCGTCGACGCCGAGACCTCGCTCGTCGACATGGACGAGGTGCGTCGCCTCGCGCTCGAGCACAAGCCGAAGGTCATCATCGCCGGCTGGTCCGCCTACCCGCGTCAGCTCGACTTCGCCGCCTTCCGCGCGATCGCCGACGAGGTGGGCGCGCTGCTCTGGGTCGACATGGCCCACTTCGCCGGTCTCGTCGCCGCGGGCCTTCACCCGAGCCCCGTGCCGCACGCGCACGTGGTGTCCTCCACCGTGCACAAGACCATCGGCGGTCCGCGCTCGGGCTTCATCCTGACCAACGACGCGGACCTCGCGAAGAAGATCAACTCGGCGGTGTTCCCCGGTCAGCAGGGCGGCCCGCTGATGCATGTGATCGCCGCCAAGGCGACCGCGTTCAAGCTCGCCGCCACGGATGCGTTCAAGGACCGCCAGGAGCGCACCCTCCGCGGCGCGCGCATCCTCGCCGACCGGCTCTCGCAGCAGGATGTCGTTGACGCCCGCATCGCCGTCCGCTCCGGCGGCACCGACGTGCACCTGGTGCTCGTCGACCTGCGTGACGCCGCGATCGACGGCAAGCAGGCCGAGGACCTCCTTCACGACATCCGGATCACGGTGAACCGCAACTCGGTGCCGAACGACCCGCGCCCGCCGATGGTGACGTCCGGCCTGCGGATCGGCACCCCCGCGCTCGCCACCCGCGGCTTCGGCGACGCCGAGTTCACGGAGGTCGCGGATGTGATCGCGCTCGCGCTCCAGCCCGGTGCCGACGTTCCCGCGCTGCGTCAGCGCGTCGCGGCCCTCGCCGACGCCTTCCCGCTCTACCCGGGGCTGTGAGCATGACCGCGCAGAAGCTTGACGGGGTCGCGACCGCCGCGGCGATCAAGGACGAGCTGGCGCAGCGCGTCGCGGCGCTTGCCGAGAAGGGCGTCACGCCCGGCATCGCGACCGTGCTCGTCGGCGCCGATCCGGCCTCGCAGCTGTACGTCGGGATGAAGCACAAGCAGTCGGTCGCGATCGGAATGAACTCGATACAGCGCGAGCTCCCCGCCGACGCGACGCAGGAGCAGGTCGAGGCCCTGATCGACGAGCTCAACGCCGATCCCGCCTGCCACGGCTACATCGTGCAGCTGCCCCTGCCGAAGCACCTGGACACGGACGCGATCCTCGAGCGGATCGATCCGGCGAAGGACGCCGACGGCCTTCACCCGACCAACCTCGGTCGCCTCGTGCTGAACGTGAACGAGCCGATCACGACCCCGCTTCCGTGCACGCCGCGCGGCGTGATCGAGCTGCTCACGCGCAACGGCTACGACCTCAAGGGCAAGCATGTCGTCGTCGTCGGCCGCGGCGTGACGATCGGCCGCCCGATGGGACTGCTGCTGACGCGCCGCGACGTGAACGCCACCGTCACGCAGGTGCACACCGGAACGCCCGACATGAGCCCGTACCTGCGCCAGGCGGACGTGATCGTCGCCGGCGCGGGCGTGAAGCACCTGATCACGGCGGAGGACGTCAAGCCCGGTGCGGCAGTGCTCGACGTGGGAGTCACGCGCGAGCGGGATCCGGAGACCGGCAAGTCGAAGGTCTACGGCGACGTGCATCCGGATGTCGCCGAGGTCGCGGGCTACCTGTCGCCGAACCCCGGCGGCGTCGGCCCGATGACCGTCGCGCTGCTGATGACCAACGTGGTCGAGGCGGCCGAGCGCTCGATCGCCTAGGAGCCGCTCAGCGCGGCCTCGAGCCCGGTGATCCGGCCGAGCTGGTCTCGGACGAACGGAGGCCGAGGGGGCCGGTGCCCTGGAGCGGGGCCTTCCGTCCGGGGACGCGGACCGTGAACAGCACGAGGAGCGTGCTATCAACGGAGCATGCTGAACCTCATCGGCGCTCGCCGCATCCTGGTCGACGCTCGCACCGAGCGGGACGGGCCTCTCGGGATCGGCGCCGACGGCCTGGTGGCCGACGGTGAGGTTCCGGGAGCGGAGACGCTGGATGTCACCGGCTGCGTGCTGACGCCCGGGCTCGTGAACGCCCACCATCACCTGCTGCAGTCGGGCTTCCGCACCCTCCCCGGCACCCGTGGCGTCCCCATGCGGGACTGGCTGCCGGCCATGGCAGCCGCCTACGGCGCAGCCGGAATCGACGCGTCCCTGGTGCATGCCACCGCGGCCGTCGGGCTCGCGGAGTCACTGCTGTGCGGTGTCACGACGATCGCGGACCATCACCTGAACTGGCCCGCACAGGATGGTGCCGATCCCGTCGCTCGCACGGTCGCGATGGCCGAGGCCGTCGCCGCGGCGGCCGGCGAGCTGGGGGCTCGGCTGGTGTTCGTGCGGGGATCGGCGCGCGACGATGCGCACGCCGCCGCCGACAGCGCGGACGCCATCGCCGAGCGCCTGCTCGCCCAGGGGCACGAGGGCGGAGTCACGCGGGACGGCAGGCTGCAGGTGGGCGTCGGGCCGGCGGGGGTGCACTCCGACGGGGAGGAGACGTTCCGGCGCCTCGCCGAGGTGGCGCGGCGGCACGGGCTGCGGCGACGCACGCAGGCGAATGAGCAGGTCGACACCGAGGTCGCGCTGCAACGTCACGGTCGTCGTCCTCTCGACCTGCTCGACGAATGGGGGTGGCTCGCGCCGGACGTCACGATCGCGCACCTGTGCGACGTCACGGACGACGAGATCGCCCTGCTCGCGGAACGGGGGATCACCGCGACGCACGCGCCCGGCTGCGATGTCCCCATGGGCTGGGGCATCGCGCCCGTGGCCCGCCTGCTCCAGGCCGGCATCCCGGTGGGGCTCGGCACGTCGGGTGGCGGCTCGAACGACGCAGGCCACCTGCTCGCCGACGCGCGGCTCGCGATGCAGATCTCGGGACTGGTCGGCCCGCAGCTCCCGGCGCGCACGGTGCTCGGAATGGCGACGGAGGGCGGCGCGACGGGCCTCGGCCGTGCGGATCTCGGGCAGCTGCGCCCCGGAGCACGAGGCGACGTGTGCGTCTGGGACGTCTCCGGCGTCGCCGACGCAGGGGTGGCCGATCCGATCGCGGGGCTGCTGTGGGCGGCCCCGGGCCGGCGGCCGCGCCACGTGATCGTCGGCGGTCGCGTCGTCGTGCGGGATCACCGACTCGTCGCGGCGGACGAGCGTGACCTCGTGCGGGCCCTGAGCGGACGCGTCGGCCGCTGACGCGGCGAGCGGGGACTCAGAGGTCCAGGACGATCCGCGGGCAGGCCGCCCGGGAGACGCACACCATCATGACGGCGCCGTCCGCCTGCTCGACCGGCGTGAGCACGGAGTCGCGGTGCTCGATCTCGCCCTCGAGCACCGCCACCTCGCACGTGCCGCACGTGCCGCGGCGGCAGCTCGAGAGCACCATCGCGTCGGGAGCCTGCTCGCGGATCGCGTCGAGCACCGACTGATCCGGGTTCACCGTCACGACCTCGCCGCTGAGCGCCAGCTCCACCTCGAACGGGTCGGGCCATACCGGCTCGCCGAACTCCTTGGCCTCGAAGCGCTCGACGTGCAGGAGCGCGTCGATCCGTGGCGCTGCGAGACCGACGCTCGTCGCACGCTCCGTCACCGCGCCCTCAAGAGCCTCGAGCAGCCGCGCGGGTCCGCAGGCGTAGACGGCCGTGTCCGCGACGACGGCCTCCGCGAAGGCGCGGACGTCGAGGCGGTCTCCCTCGTCGGAGGCATGGATCCGCACGTGCTCCGGATAGGCCGCACTGAGCTCTTCCGCGAACGCCATGGTGCGCCGGGAGCGCCCGGAGTAGTCGAGGGTCCACTCGGCGCCGGCTGCCTCCGCGATCGCGACCATGGCGCGCAGGGGCGTGATGCCGATGCCGCCCGCGACGAATCGGTAGCGGGTACCGGGGGACACCTCGAACGCGAAGTGGTTGCGCGGCCCGCGCACTCGCAGCCGCTGGCCGACCACGATGTCCTCGTGCAGGCGCACCGAGCCGCCGCGGCCGGCCTCCTCGCGCAGCACAGCGACGCGCCACGTGGACCGATCATCCGGATCGCCGCACAGCGAGTACTGCCGCTCGAGGGCCTCACCGTCCCGCGCGGGAAGGATCAGGTCGATGTGAGACCCGGGCGTCCAGGCCGGCAGGGCGCGCCCGTTCGGGGTGACGAGGTCCAACGCCACGACGCCGTCGGCGAGATCCGTGCGCGCCGCGACCACGAGGTCACGCTCCACGTCGCTGAAATAGCTCACGTTCCTCCTCGCATCCCGCCGGAACAGACGTCTGAGGCGGGGTCCCGGCACGACACGTTACGAGCCCGCAACACGCGCCGACGTGCCCGGTAACACGCCGCGCGTTGAATGCTCTCACACCCAGTGTTGGTCATGCCAACACTGCCAGACGACCCGATCGACGTGAGAAAGCGAGAACCGTGCGACGCGTCCACCCCCAGGATCTCCGGCCGGGACAGGCGATCGCGACCCTGCGCGGCGTCACGCTGCCGGACGGCTCGAGCAGCACGCTGAGCATCGCCGACGGGCGGATCATCGCCCCGCCGGATGCTCCGCTCGCCCCCGCCGTGGCGGCCATCGCGGAGCGGGAGGTGGAGGCGACCGGCTGGCTCCTGCTGCCGCCGGCGGCCGACCTGCATGCCCACATCGACAAGGCCTACACCTGGAGCGCGGCGGGCGAACCAGAGGGCTCACTGGAGGACGCCGTCGCGTGCTGGCGGGCCTTCGGGTCCGCCGTGACGGAAGAGCGGATCGCGCGGAACGCGCGGCGACAGCTCGACGCGGCGCTGCGCGCGGGGGTGACGGCCGTGCGCACACACGTCAACTATCACGAGGGCGTCGATCCGCTGCGCGGGATCCGGGCGGTGCTCGAGGCGCGCGAGGACTACCGCGGGCTCGTGGACGTGCAGGTGGTCGCGATGCACGACCAATTCCGCGACACGGGCATGATCCGAGAGGCGATCGCCCTCGGGATCGACCTGATCGGCGCCGCGCCCCACCTGAGCACGGATCCGCACGGGGAGATCGATCGCGCCGTGACGCTTGCGGAGGAGATGGGAATCGGCGTCGATCTCCACACCGACGAGACGCTCGACCCCGAGTCTCTGGACCTGCTCCACCTCGCCCGGCGCACCGCGGATTGGCCCGAAGAGATCACGCGCTCGGCGGGGCACTGTGTGAGCCTTGCCGTCCAGCCCCCCGATCGTCTCGCCGCGGTGCTCGACGCGGCCGCGGAGGCGCGGGTGAGCATCATCACCAACCCCCTCACGAACCTCTACCTGCAGGGGTGGGAGCATCCGGTCGCCACGCCGCGGGCCCTGCCCCCGCTCGCAGCCATCCTCGACGCGGGGGTCGTGCTCGCCGCCGGCGGCGACAACGTGCAGGATCCCTTCAACCCGCTGGGCAACGGCGACATGGTGCACGTCGCGGCGGCGCTCGTCCTGGCCGGCCATCTCGCACCCCGCCGGGCGTGGGACGTGGTGGCGAGGGGTCGGGAACTGCTCGGACTGGGCGCGGCCGCCGGCACCGTCGGCGACGACGCGGACATGATCCTCGTGCGCGCCGCGTCGGTGGCGGAGGCGCTCGCCGAGCGGGCCCCCGATCGGATCGTCGTGCGCCGGGGCCGCGTCGTCGCGACCCGCCTGACCGCGTCCGACGCGGTCCCCGTCTCCACCAGGAAGGAGGTAGCGCTATGAGTGCCACCGCCACCATCCCGACGCTCCGTCTGGACGATGTGACCAAGGAGTTCGCGACCGGCACCCGCGCGCTCGCCGGTGTGAGCCTCTCCGTCTCGCGAGGCGAATTCGTGTCGGTCGTCGGGCCGTCCGGCTGCGGCAAGTCCACGCTCCTGCGGCTCGCGTCGGGCCTCGACGACGTCAGCCAGGGAACGCTCGAGGTCGACGCCGCCGTGACGAGCTTCGTGTTCCAGGATGCGACCCTGCTCGAATGGCGATCCGCCCAGAAGAACGTCGAACTCGTCGGCGAACTCGCGGGGGTGCCGGCCGCGGAGCGCGCCCGCCGCGCTCGTGAGGCGCTGGCGCTCGTCGGCCTGGACGGTTTCGAGAAGCAGCACCCGCGCCAGCTGTCCGGCGGCATGCGCATGCGCGTCTCCATCGCGAGGGCCCTCGTCGCCGAGCCGCAGCTCGCGCTCTTCGACGAGCCGTTCGGCGCGCTCGACGAGATCACGCGGCTCAAGATGCAGACCGAGCTGCAGCGGATCTTCCAGCTGAAGTCCTTCGCCGCGATGTTCATCACGCACTCCATCTCGGAGGCGGTGTACCTGTCGAGCCGCGTGCTCGTGATGAGCGGCCGCCCTGGCCGCATCGTGGACGACATCGAACTGCCCTGGTCGTACCCGCGGCCGCCCGAGCTGCGGTACGAGCCAGAGTTCGGCCGCATCGCCGGACGCATCTCGAAGGCACTGGAGGAGCACTCGTGAGCGACGAGGCCATCATGACCCGCGAGCCGATGGCGATGGCCCCCGCTCGCGAGAACGCACCGCGCGAGGTCACATCCTTCGCCAAGGTCGCAGGTGCGACAGGATCCCGCGCGCTGCCCATCGCACTGGCCCTCGTCGGCATCGTCGCGATCTGGTACGCGGTCTCGTACGTGCTGCTCAGCGAGGACCGCCGATTCCTCCTCCCGCCGCCGCATCAGGTGTTCGCCGAGACGCTCGGAAACCCCCAGGTCATCGGTCCCATGCTCGAGGCGCTCGGCCAGACCACCGCGGTCGCACTGATCGGGCTCGCCCTCGCCGTGGTGATCGGGATGGGCTGGGCGATCCTGATGTCGCAGTCGACGCTGGCGGAGAAGATCCTCTATCCCTACGCGGTCATCCTGCAGACGATCCCGATCCTCGCGCTCACACCCCTGATCGGGATCTGGATGGGGTACGGGATCCCGGCGCGCATCGTCGTGTGCGTGATCATCGCGGTGTTCCCGATGATCTCGAACACGCTCTTCGGGCTGCATTCGGCCGAGGCGTCCGCGCACGATCTCTTCACGCTCAACAAGGCCACCCGATGGCAGCGGCTGACGAAGCTGCAGCTCCCCGCCGCGATCCCGTCGATCTTCACCGGTCTGCGCAACGCGGCCGGGCTGTCCGTCATCGGCGCGATCGTGGGCGACTTCTTCTTCCAGCAGGGCTCCCAGGGCATCGGCGGGCTGCTGCGCACGTACACGCTGCGGCTCAACATGGAGTCCCTCTTCCTGGCGATCATCTTCACCGCGCTCTTCGGCGTCGTCGTCTTCTCGATCTTCGCGGCCCTCGACCGTGCGGTCGTCGGTCGCCTGTTCGGCTGGAAGAAGCGATGAGCCGACGCCGAACCGCTCGCCGTCCGCGGCGCGCCTGATCCGTCCCACCCCGAGAACACAGCCAACCCCACAGGAGGAACCCGTGCCCACCACTTCCGTCGCCGCGCGGACGCGCCGCGCGCTCGCCGCAGGAGTCGTCCTCTCCACCGCCATAGGCCTCGCGTCGTGCGCGGGCGCCGCCCCCGCCGCCGCGCCCAGCGGCGGCTCCGCGAGCAGCGCCCCGGCCGCCGAGGCCGGAAGCGCGCTCGATCTGTCGGACGTCTGCCCCGCGACCGTCGTGATGCAGCAGGACTGGCAGCCCGAGGCCGAGCACGGCGCCATGTACAACCTCGTCGGCGACGACTACACGGTCGACACCGACACCAAGACCGTGACCGGCTCGCTCGTCGCGCAGGGAGTGGACACGGGCGTCGACATCGAAGTGCGCCCCGGCGGCCCGAACGTCAACTTCCAGCCCGTGCCGGCGCTGATGTACCTCGACCCCGACATCCTGCTGGGCGCGGTCACGACCGATGCCGCGATCGTCGCGGCGGCGGACCAGCCCACCGTCGCGGTCGCGTCGCAGCTCACCTGGAGCCCGCAGATCCTGATGTGGGACCCCGAGAGCCACGACGGCGCGCAGACCATCGAGGAGGCGACGGCCGACGGCGCGATCGTCGTCACGGCGGGCGACGTCATCCCGTCGCTGCTGCGCTCCCAGGGCATGATCGACGATTCGCAGATCGACACGAGCTATGAGGGCACGCCGCAGCGGTTCGTGTCCGACCCGACGATCCTCCAGCAGGGTTTCGCCACCGCCGAACCGTACATCTACGAGAACGAGATCCCGGAATGGGGCAAGCCGGTGGGCTACCAGCTGCTCTCGGAGATCGGCTGGTCGGTGTATCCGGAGCCGCTGGCCGTGCGCCCGGAGGCGATCGAGGAGCACGGCGACTGCCTCGAGAAGCTGATCCCGATCATGCAGCAGTCGCAGCTCGACTTCCTCGAGGAGCCCGACAAGGCCATCGCCCTGATCCTCGACCTGGTGGAGCGGTACGACACCGGATGGACCTACTCCGAGGGCGTCGCAGAGTACTCCGTGCAGCAGCAGCTCGATCTCGGCCTGGTGGAGGACGACCCCGCCTCCGGCGTCTTCGGCGCCTTCGACCCCGAGCGCATGCGGACGATCGTCGACGACTTCGTGCCGTTCCTGGTCGACGCGGGCAGCATCAGCCAGGCCGACGCCGATGCGATCGACGTCGAGTCGCTCTACACGAACGACTTCCTCGACACGTCCATCTCGATGGAGTGACGCGGCCGGTGGCGCGCCCCTCAGCGGCTGTGCTGCTGCTCCTTCACGACGAGGACACGGCAGCTTCCGCCCTCCGGGGTGCGCCACCGGTGGCGGATGCCGCTCTCGTAGTAGGTCGCATCACCCGCGCGAAGAAGGACCTCGGTGTCGCCGAGCGACACGATGACCTCCCCTTCGAGCACGTAGAGGAACTCCTCCTCGTCGTGCTGCCACCAGGCGCCGTCATCGAACGCGCCCGAGAAGATCATCGGAAGGAAGCGTGCACGATGCTGCGCGAGAACGGCCAGGGGCCCGGTCCCCGCGTCAACCGGCGACCCCGACTCCTGCCGGTAGACGTAGTACGCCCCCTCGGGACGGTCCGGTGGATCATCCGTGAGCAGATCCTGCTGGGTCGTCCCCAGGGCGCGCGCGATGCGGAACAGGGACGCCATGCTGAGCCGCTCGAGGCCGCGCTCCACCTGACTCAGGAACGAGTGCGACAGCTCCGCCTCCGCGGCCGCCTGCGTCAGCGTCATTCCCCGGCGCTGACGCAGCGCCCGGATCCGCGCGCCCAGCGCGCGCGCCGACTCGTCCACGTCCGTGGCCCGGCCCGGTGCAGCCGAGCCCTCGGTCGCGTCTGTCATGGCTGAAGATTACCGGCCGCCCCATCGCCCAGGAGGACACACATGACCCCGCCCGACTACTCGGCTCTCGAATCCGACCTCGCCCGGCTGCTCGGACCACGCGGCGTCAGCAGTGACCTGCGACAGCGGGAGAAGGCCTCCGTCGACGGCGCACGGATGTCGCCGATCATCGCCGAGCTGCTGCCCCTCGGCGTCGCCGATCTCGTGGCGTTCCCGACGTCGGCCCAGGAGCTCGCCGCGGTCGTGAAGCTCGCGGTCGACCACGGAGCCCCGATCACTCCCCGCGGCAAGGGGACCGGGAACTACGGGCAGGGCATCCCGATGCCGGGCGGCCTGGTGATCGACACGTCGCGGGCTCGCGCCATCGTCGAGATCGGGGACGACACGATCACGGCGGAAGCGGGAGCGACCATGTCGGCGCTCGAGCAGGCCGCGCGGGCGGCCGGTAGCCAGCTGTGGATGTACCCCTCCACGGTGCATTCGACGATCGGCGGGTTCCTCGCCGGCGGGTCCGGCGGCACCGGGACGATCGCGCACGGCAGCAACCACATGGGTTTCGTCGTCGCGCTGGACGTCGTCACACCCGCATCCGGAGGTCGGCTCATCCACGTGGAGGGGGACGAGGCCCTCGGGTACGTGCACAACTACGGGACGGCGGGGATCATCGCGCGCGCGACCGTCCGCATCGAGCCGCTGCAGGACTGGCGTGGACTGTACGCGTCCTTCGAGACGTTCGCGGGCGCGCTGTCGGTGCTGCGCGCGCTCGGGCGGCTCCGTCCGACTCCGCGGCTGGTCTCGGCGGACCCTCCACACATCACGGCGCAGCTGCCGCCGGACCCCGCCTTTCCCGAGGGACGCGCCTCGCTGCGCATGATCGCGGATGCCGAGACCGTCGCCGAGGCGACCGCCGTCATCGAGGGCGCGGGAGGTCGCGTCGAGGACGTGCGTGAGGGGCCCGGAGTGTCGGCCGCACTGTCGGTGCTGAGCTACAACCACCCGATCGAATGGCTGCAGAAGTCGGAGCCCGGCGTGTACTTCCATGTCGAGGTGTCGGGGGATGCGCTGGTCGAGCGCATCGACGAGGTGCAGGCCGTCTACCCCGGCGGCATGCTGCACATCGAGGCGGGGCACACCGCGCCGATCGGAATGCTCGCGGGCATCTACGAGAGCCCCGAGGCGGTCTATGCCGGCATCGACCGGCTGACGTCGCTCGGCGTCGGCGTCCACAGCCCCCACCAATGGAACGTCGATTTCCGCCTCGCGGAGACGGTGGCGCTCGCCGCGAGGACCGATCCCGCGCACCTGCTCAACCCCGGCAAGCTCAATCCCGACTATCGAGGTCCCGTCAAGGGAGCGATCCGATGACTGATGCGCACCTTCCCCCGACCCGTCGGTGGGACGACCTCACCGGCCCGTCGCTCGTCGCCGCGACCTCGGAGCGCTCGGTCGCGGTGGTGCCCATCGGGGCGATCGAGCACCACGGGCCGCACCTTCCCCTGCGCACGGACTCCCTCGTGGCCGAGGCGGTGGCCACCGCCGCGGTCGAGCGCGCCGTCGCGGCAGGGATCGACGCGTGGCTGCTTCCGACCATCACGTACGCGAAGTCGGACGAGCACCACTGGGCGCCCGGCACGCTGTGGATCGAGGGCACCACCCTGCTCGATCAGCTGATCGAGCTCGGCCGGGCGATCGCGATGACCCCCGTGAAGACCATCGCGTTCGTGAACGGCCATGGCGGCAACGTCATGCTGCTCGGCTGGGCGAACCGCGAGCTCCGCCGCCGCTTCGGGCTGCGCTCGTTCTCCATGCCGTCCGGAGCGGGAACCGCGGGCGACGGACGGGACGGCCGGCCCGACGAGCTCGGGCAGGGGATCCACGCGGGGTTCGGGGAGACGTCGCTCATGATGCACCTCGCTCCCCATCTGGTCGCTCCGGTCCTGCCGCCACGGAACGTGCCCGAGAAGATCGCGGCGATGACGCACATCGGCTTCAACCGCAAACCCGTGATGTTCGGCTGGACGAGCGACGACTTCGGCCCGACGGGCGTGATCGGCGATCCCACGGGCGCGAACGCCGCGCACGGAAAGGTGCTGTTTGAACAGGGCGTCGCATTCGTCAGCGAGGCGCTGGCTGAGATCGATCGTTTCGAATTCGCGTAGGGAGACGCATGGAGAGCACGCCGGATCCGACGGCCGGGTGGGAGCGGAACCCGGTGCATGCGGACGCCCCGCTGCCGCATCCCGCGGGCCTCGTGCGGTCGTGGCTTCCGGGGGCGGGGGCGGATGCAATGCTCATGACCGTCTCGACCGTGGACGCCGAGGGGTGCCCACGCGCGCGCACGGTGCGCCTCACGGGCTACGACGGCGAACGGTTCCTCTTCCATACGGATGCACGAAGCAGCAAGGTCGCCGAGCTCGCAGCCGAGCCCAGGGTCGCGCTGACCCTCCTCTGGGCGGAGGACGCGCGGCAACTCGTCGTCCAGGGCACAGCCCGCGCCACCACCGGCTCCCAGCGGGAGCGCGCCTACGAGGCCCTGCCGCCGTACCTCAAGCAGCTCGCGTGGCTGAACTCCCCGGAGTACGCGACGCTCTCGCTCGCCCAGCGCGAACGACGGTGGGCCGACTTCGCGCGGGAACATCCTGACCCGCCCCAGCCGCAGACCTGGACGGGTTTCGCGGTCACCCCGCACCGCCTGCTGTTCTGGGCGTCGACCGGACGAGCCGCGAGTCGTCGCCTCGAGTACACGCGCGGCTCGGACGGCTGGGACGTGCGCCACCTGCCCGGCTGAACCCGGTCAGGCGCTCTGGTGGCGGTCGAGGAACTCGTAGACCGCCGTCTCGTCGACGCCCGGGAAGGCGCCGCGGGGGAGCGGCGCGAAGATGTGCGTGTGCACGCGGGCGCTCGGCCACGCCCGCCCGCTCCAGCGCGCCGACTGCTCGGCGGGGGCGCGGCGGCAGCAACTCTCCTCGGGGCACGTGGACGTCTCGCGGTTCTGCGTCTCGCGGCCGCGCCACCACTTGGCGTCGTCGAAGCGCACGCCCACGGTGATCGAGAACCCGCCGCGGTCGCTCGTGCCGGTCTGCGTGGAGCACCAGAAGGTGCCGGCGGGGGTGTCGGTGTACTGGTAGTGCTCCGTCGTGCGGTTCTGCTGGTCGAACGCGTCGCGCGCGGCGAACTTGCGGCACACGATCTGGCCCTCGACGGATCCGGTCACATCCTCCGGAAGCGGCAGCGCATCGTTCTCGTACACGCGCTCGATCTGCCCCGCCTCTCCCACGCGCAGGAAGTGCAGGGGCATGCCGAGGTGCTCGGTCATGAGGTTCGTCATGCGCATCGCGGCGGCCTCGTGGGTGACGCCGAACGCGTCGCGGAAGTCCTCGACCGCGAGGTTGCGGTCCTTCTTCGCCTGCTGCAGGAAGGCGACCGAGTTCGCCTCGGGCATCAGGCAGCACGCCGCGTAGTAGTTGATCTCGAGGCGCTGCTGCAGGAAGTCGGCGTACGACGTGGGCGGCTTGTGGCCGAGCAGGCGATGCGCCATCGCCTGCAGCGCCATCGACCGCAGGCCGTGCCCGCCGGGGATCGACGCGGGCGGCAGGTAGATCCGGCCGTTCTCGAGATCCGTGATCGATCGGGTCGACGGCGGCAGGTCGTTCGCGTAGATCAGCTCGAACCCGAGCTGCTCGGCCATGATGCTGACGGTGCGGTGCGTCAGCGCGCCCTGGGTGTGGCCGGCGGCCTTGAGCTGCTTCTCGGCGAGCTGCTCGAGCTCGGGCAGGTAGTTGTTCAGGCCGCGCATGCGCAGCCGCAGCTCGGTGTTCGCGCGGCGGGCCTCCTCCGGCGTCGCGATCGCCTCGCTCTCGCGGCGCTGCAGCTCACGGTGCAGGCCGAGCACCGACTCGATGGTCTCGTCCGACAGCGTCTTCGTGACCTTGATCGGGGGGATGCCGAGACTGCGGAACAGCGAGCTCGACTGCGCCTTCTCGAGCTCGATCTCGAGCGCGGCACGGCGGTTCGGCGGCTCGCCCGAGATGAGGTCGGTCACCGCCGTGTGGGTCGCGGCGGCGATCGACTGCAGCAGCGACAGCTTGGGCTCCCGCTTGCCGTTCTCGATCAGGCTGAGCTGGCTGCCTGCCACGCCAACGGCCGCGCCGAGCTCGTCGAGCGTGAACCCCTGCTGCAGCCGGTAGTGCCGGATCCGGTGGCCGAGGGTCTTCAGCTCGATGCCGGTCTTCTGATCGTCCCGAGGGGTCATTCCTTGATCGTATCGAAAAAACTGCGATTCTTTTGAGCCTCGATCTCGGAAAGTGCGCCGTTCGGAGGGTGATCCTGGAGAAGCCCCCCGCACCTCCCGCCACGGGAATGACGGTTAGGAACCAGCGCATGGCCATCATCGAGAGCCCCTCCACCCGAACGACCGCACCCCTGGACGCCTTCGGCGCCCGGCCCGCGGTCGACGGACCCGGAATGGCCGCTCTCGTGGCCTGGGTGGAGCAGATCGCCGCCCTCACGAAGCCCGACCGCATCCACTGGGTCGACGGCTCTGCCGAGGAGAACGAGGCTCTGCTCGCCCAGATGGCCGAGGACGGCACGCTCATCAAGCTCAACGAGCGCAAGCGCCCCGGCTCCTACCTGGCGCGCTCCGACGAGGGCGACGTCGCCCGGCTCGAGTCGCGCACGTTCATCTGCTCCGAGAGGCAGGAGGACGCCGGACCCACGAACAACTGGGCCGCGCCCGACGAGATGCGTGCGACGCTCACGCCGCTGTTCGACGGATCCATGAAGGGCCGCACGATGTTCGTCGTGCCGTTCTCGATGGGCAAGATCGGCGGCCCGATCTCGCAGCTCGGCGTCCAGCTCACCGACAGCCCGTACGCGGTCGCCTCGATCGAGGTCATGACCCGCGTCGGCGTCGAGGTCACGAGGCTGATCGCCGAGGGCACGCCGTGGGTGCGCACCGTCCACTCGGTCGGATCGCCCCTGCACGCCGACGACGAGGACGTCGCCTGGCCCAGCAACGAGGAGAAGTACATCGTCCACTTCCCCGACACGCTCGAGGTGTGGTCGTTCGGCTCCGGCTACGGCGGCAACGCGATCCTCGCGAAGAAGTGCTACGCGCTGCGCATCGCCTCGGTGCTCGGACGCGACCAGGGCTGGATGGCCGAGCACATGCTGCTCATCCGCGTCATCGACCCCAAGGGCGAGGCGTACCACGTGGCGGCCGCGTTCCCGTCGGCCTGCGGCAAGACGAACCTCGCGATGCTGCGCCCGACCATCCCCGGCTGGAAGGTCGAGACCCTCGGCGACGACATCACGTGGATCCGTCCCGGGCAGGACGGCCGCCTCTACGCGATCAACCCCGAGGCGGGCTTCTTCGGCGTCGCGCCCGGCACGGGCGAGTCCACCAACGTCACGGCGGTCGAGACGCTCTGGGGCAACGTCCTGTTCACGAACGTCGCGCTGACGGACGACGGCGACGTGTGGTGGGAGGGGCTCACGGAGGAGCCTCCCGCGCACCTGATCGACTGGCGTGGCGAGGACTGGACCCCGGATGCGGGCCGCCCGGCGGCGCATCCGAACTCCCGGTTCACGGTCTCGGCCTCCCAGGCCCCGTCCATCGCGGACGACTGGGAGGAGGCGGTGCCGCTCGACGTCATCCTGTTCGGCGGACGCCGCGCGACGAACGTGCCGCTCGTCGTCGAGGCCTTCAACTGGGAGCACGGCGTCTTCCTCGGCTCGAACATCTCGTCCGAGCGCACCGCCGCCGCGGAGGGAAAGGTCGGCGAGCTGCGCCGAGACCCCTTCGCGATGATGCCGTTCTGCGGCTACAACATGGCCGACTACTTCGCGCACTGGCTCGAGATGGGCGATCTCGCCTCGGAGCTGCCGAAGGTGTACCAGGTGAACTGGTTCCGCCGCGGGGCCGACGGCCGGTTCCTGTGGCCGGGCTTCGGCGACAACTCGCGCGTCATCGACTGGATCGTCCGCCGCCTGCAGGGTGAGGCCGAGGCGGTCGTGACACCGATCGGGCTCATCCCCGCCCCCGGTTCGCTGAACCTGGACGGGATCGACGTCTCGCGGCAGGATCTCGACGAGCTGTTCGCGATCGATGTCGACGCGTGGCTCGAGGAAGCAGACCTCACCGAGGAGTTCTACGACCTGTTCGGCGAGAGCACACCCGCCGAACTGCGGACGCAGCTGCAGGAGCTGCGCACCCGCCTCCAGACTGCGAGGGACTGACCGCACACCGGTCCCTCGCCGCGAACGATCCGATCAGGCGCCGCACACGCCCGGATCAGCCGCGAACCAGAAACGGCCCGCCCCCGTCTTCCGATCCGGGGGCGGGCCGTTCACCTTGTCGCCGCCACGGCGCCGGCCGGACGGGGTCAGCCCTGCAGGTAGCTGTCGGCCCAGCCGGCGATGATGCGCGCGGCGCGGGCGGCCTGTCCCTTGCCGGTGAGGAAGTGGCCCGCGCCGTCGAGATCCACGAAGCTGCGGGGATGACGCGCGGCGAAGAAGATCTCCTGCGCGTTCGTGATCGGCACCATGTCGTCGTCCGGGGCGTGCAGAATCAGCAGCGGCTTGCCGAGGCGCTCGATCACGTCGTCGAGATCGGTGCGGCGCAGGTCCTCGATGAACCCGCGGCGCAGGGTGAGCTCCCGGCCCCCGATGCGCCATTCGGCCTCGCCCTGCGCCATCACCAGATCGACGATGTGGTCGAAGTTGTACTCGGCGTGCTTCGGCTCGTAGGGCGCGCCCACCGTGGCGACCGCGCGCACATCCGGACACTGCGGGCCGGCGGCGAGCACCGCCGCCCCGCCGAACGAGTGGCCGACGAGGAGGGAGGCGGGGGTGCCGCGCTCGGCCATCACCCGCGTCGCGGCGACGGTGTCGGCGACCTTGAGCGAGAACGAGCTGTCGGCCCAGTCGCCGCCGGAGTCGCCGAGGCCGAGATTGTCGAAGCGGAGCATCCCGATCCCCGAGGCCGCGAGCGCCTTCGAGATGCGCGACGCCGCGGGGCTGTCCTTGCCGAGGGTCAGGCCGTGGCTGAAGACGCCCCAGCCGCGCACCTCGCCCTCGGGGATCTCGAGCACCCCCGCGAGCATCGGACCGGACGTCGAGGGGAACTGGATCGTCTCGCTGGTCATGCGTCAATCGTGCCAGCCGGGGCGCGCGGCGTCGGTCAGGCCGTGCGGTCCTCCGCCAGCGGGCCGACGCACTTGTAGCGTGCCGCGACGAACGCCCCGTTCCGGAAGACCTCGAGCAGTTCGAGGTCGAGTCTGCGGGGAAGGATCTGGCGCCCTGCGCCGAGCGTGACCGGCGCGATGCTCACGATCACCTCGTCGAGCAGCCCGGCGTCCGCGAACTGCCCCGCGAGCTCTCCGCCTCCCACGACCCAGAGGTCCTTGCCGCCGGCTGCCGCGACCATCTGGGCATGGACGTCAGCCACATCCCCCGAGGCGAAGCGCACATCCGTGCCCTGCGTCGGCGGCTCCGGCAGGTCCCGGGTCGTCATCACCCAGGTCGGCATCGCGTAGGCCCAGCCTTCGGGGTCATGGCGCAGCACCCACTCGTACGTCGTCGAGCCCATCACGATGGCGCCGACCCCGGCGATGAAGTCGTCGTAGTTGAGGGCGCCCTTCTCGTCCAGGGGCTGCCGCAGCAGCCACGCGAGCGAGTCGTCGGGGTCGGCGATGAACCCGTCCAGCGTCGTCGCCGTGTAGTACGTGAGCTTCGTCATGGCGCCAAGTGTCGCGCGGGGGTCCGACATCGCTCGCCGGCGCTCGCTCGGCAGCCGGTGCGGATCAGACGAGCAGCTGGTGGCGGGCGAGGTCGCGGTAGAGGGGGACGCTCTCCACGAGCTCGGAGTGCGTGCCCTGCCCGACGACCTCCCCCTTGTCGAGCACGACGATCCGGTCGCTGTCGATCACGGTCGAGAGGCGGTGCGCGATCACGAGCAGCGTGCGGCCGTGGGCGACGGCGTCGATCGCGTCGCGCATCAGCTGCTCGTTGAGGCCGTCGAGCGAGGAGGTCGACTCGTCGAGCAGCAGGATCGGCGGCGCCGCCAGCAGGGCGCGCGCGATCGCGAGGCGCTGACGCTCGCCGCCCGAGAGCATCACACCGTCCTCGCCGACCGGGGTGTCGATCCCCGCGGGCGAGCGGTCGATCACCGAGCCGAGATTCACGGCGCGCAGCACGCGCTCGCAGTCGGCGTCGGTCGCGTCGGGCGAGGCGAGGCGCAGGTTGTCGGCGATCGTGCCGGCGAGCGTCGGCGCATCCTGCTCCACGTAGCCGAAGCGCGCCCGCAGCTCGTCGCGAGACAGCTCGCGGACATCCTGCCCGTCGAGCTCGATCCTGCCCGAGGTCGGGTCGTAGAACCGCTCGAGCAGCGCCAGGATCGTCGACTTGCCGGCCCCGCTCGGGCCGACGAGCGCGACGCGCGCCCCGCGCGGCACCTCGAACGAGACGCCGCGCAGCACGTCGTCGGCCGACGGCTCCTCGTCGCCGAGCGGCACGTGGGCCTCGATCGCCTCGCGCGTCGCCTGCTCCCTGGCGGCGACGACGGCCTCCGGGTAGCGGAAGCGGACGTCGCGGAAGGCGATCGCCGGCGCGCCCGGAACCGGGGCCGCGGCGCGCGGCGTCGCGTCGGTCGCGGTCTCGTCGGGGAGGTCGAGGATCTCCTGGATGCGCCCGAGCGCGCCGAGCGCCTGGCCGACGCTCGCGATCGCGCCGAACGCGGACGCGAGCGGCATCACCATGAGGAACAGGAACATGACGAACGTCACGAGGCTCGACACCGACACGGCTCCCGACGCGACGCGCATGCCGCCCACGCCGAGCACCACGAGCATGGACGCCTGCAGCGCGATGCCGGCGATCGGCACCACGAGCGCCGACGCCTTGGCCACCTCGACGCCCGCGTCGTAGGCCTCGGCGGCCTTGCGCGTCACGGTCTCCTGCTCGCGGCGGGCGGCGCCGGCCGCGCGGATGGTGCGCACGGCGCCGATCGCGCGCTCGATGCCGCTGGTCAGCTCGCCCACGCGCTCCTGCTGCCGGGTGGTGGCGCGGCGCATGCGGCCGCTCAGGGCGACGACCGCGATCACGCTGATCCCCAGCACGCCCACGATGCTCAGCAGCAGGATCGGGTCGATCACGAGCATCGCCACGAGCGCCCCGATGAACAGCAGGACGTTGCCGACGCTGTCGGCGAGCCCCTGCGTCAGGACCGCGTACAGCATCGTGGTGTCGGTGCCCACGCGCGAGACGAGGTCGCCCGTGCGGCGCGCGTCGAACTCGGAGATCGGCAGGTGCAGGATGCGGGCGATCAGGCGCCGGCGGCTCGACAGCACGACCGCCGTGCCGGTGCGCTGGAGTAGGAAGTGCTGGTAGGCGCTGAGCGCGGACGAGACGACGACGAACAGCACCAGGCCCCACACGAGCGCGCCGAGGGTCTCGCCCGCCTGCACCCGCTCGATGACCTGGCCGATCAGCAGCGGCTGGACGAGCGTCGTGACGGCCGCCAGGACGCTGAGCAGCGAGACCCAGACGAGCACGCGCTTGTGCTCGAAGATGAACGGCAGCAGCTGCCGGAAGGTCGCGCGGGGGCCGTCGTCCGTCTTGGGAGGGCGGCCGAACGGGCGGCGTCGTGCGGGGGCGTCGGACATGGTGCTCACTTCCGGCCGAACTTCTTGTGGGCGGCCTGCTTGGTGATGCCGAGCGCGGTCGCGATGGCCTCCCAGGAGTATCCGCGCACGCGGGCTCGGCGCACCTGCGCCTCCTCCGCGCGGCTCAGCTCGCGGCGCTGCTCGGCGATGCGGAAGAGCTGCGCGATCGGCTCATCGGGATCGGACCCGGTGGCGGTGAGGGGCTCGGCCATGCCGTCAACAATAGTTGACGAACCGGGGGCAGGGCAAATCCCGCTGCGCGCGCGACGGGCCGACGCGCGCGCCCCGCCCGTCTCGCGGCACGTGAGAATAGCGGCATGACCACGAGCGACACGGACCGGTCCGCGCACGACGCCTGGCGGGAGGTGCGGCTGCAGCAGGTCTCGGGACCCGCCGGCAACATCGCGCTCGTCGACTACCAGCGGGTGGGCGAGGCGCCCGAGCAGGTGCGCGGCCTGCCCGCGACCGTGCACCGCGTCGAGGGGGAGCAGGGCGTGCGCGTGCGGGCGCTCGGCGAGCTCGAGCTGGTCACGGCGGACGGCGCGCAGGCGGTCGCCGGCGAGGCGTTCGTCCCGCGGCTCGGTGCCGACGGCCTGCCGCTGCTGCGCGCGGGCGGCATCACGGTCGACGTGTTCAGCCTCGACGGGACGGGCTACGAGCTGCGCATCTACGACGCGCACGCGCCGGCGCTGGCCGACTTCGAGGGGATCGAGACCGCGCAGTACGACCCCGCATGGCTGGTCCCCGCCGTGTTCGAGGCCCACGAGAGCGTGCAGCAGGTGCCGTGGGGGTTCACGCGGGAGTCGGACACGGGTCACACCAAGGCCGTGCCGGGAACCGTGCACGCCGAGATCGGCGGGACGCCGTACGCGTTCTCGGTGTTCGCGGACGGGCCCGCGCTCGTGCTGGTGTTCGCGGACGCGACCACCGGCGTCGACAGCTACGCGCCCGGACGGTTCCTGCGCCTGGACCCCGTCGCGTCGGGGGAGAGGCTCACGCTGGACTTCAATCGCGCGATCGTGCCGCCGTGCGGCTTCAGCGACTTCTACTCGTGCCCCATCCCGCCCGCCGAGAACCGCGTGGGTGTCGCCGTGCGTGCCGGGGAGCTGCGTGCCCGCTGGCGCGCCGGGTCGAGCCGTCACTGACGCGGTGCGCCGGGTGGTGACTGTGTGGTTCGCACAGTTCGGGAGCTGACTTCGACGGTCTGCACATCGCGCGGTCCGGAGCTCGCTCTTACTCTGGCGGGACCCCACCCCCTACCCGGGACCCACCTCCCCGAAGGAGCCGTCATGGCTAGCTCCGCCCACGTCGACGACTACGCGCTCGCGCGCGTCCCGCTCTCCGACCGCAAGCACTGGTTCGGCATCGCCGTCCAGCGCTTCGGACAGGTCTCCGCACTCTCGCAGTTCCTGCTGGGCGCCACGCTCGGCTACAGCATGAGCTTCGCCAACGCGTTCTGGGCGATCCTGCTCGGCTCGATCATCGTCGAGCTCATCATGTGCCTGGTCGGCATCATCGGCCAGCGCGAGGGGCTCAACACCGCGCTGCTCGCGAGGTGGACCGGCTTCGGCGAGGTCGGCGCCTCGCTCGTCGGGCTCGCGGTCGGCATCAGCCTGATCGGCTGGTTCGGCATCCAGTCGGCCATCGCGGCCGACTCGCTCGACGCCCTCATGCCGGGCGTGCTGCCCGCGTGGGCGTGGAGCATGATCTGCGGTCTGGCCGTCACCGCGATCGTGGCGTTCGGCTTCAAGGGCATGCAGTGGCTCGCCAACATCACGGTCCCGCTGTTCCTCGTGCTGGTCGGCTGGTCGGTCATCGCCGAGCTGTCGCGCCACGACCTCGGCACGCTGCTGACCAGCGCTCCCGCGGGCCCGGAGATGTCGATCCTCGCGGGCTCCGGCATCGTGGCCGGCGGCGTGATCGTCGGCGCCATCATCACGGGCGACATGACGCGCTTCAACCGCTCGGGCCCCGACGTGGTCAAGCAGACCGTCGTGGGCGTGAGCCTCGGCGAGTTCGTGATCGGGCTCGCGGGCGTCCTGCTGGCCCACGCCGCCCGCAGCGGCGACATCGTGGCCATCGTGACCTCGTCGGTCGGCCTGGTCGGCCTCCTGATCGTGATCAGCGGCACGCTCAAGATCAACGACTGGAACCTGTACTCCTCGTCGCTCGGCCTCGTGAACTTCGTGTCCACGACGTTCCGCCGCCAGCTGCACCGCGTCTCGACGACCATCGTGCTCGGCGTGGTGGGCACCGTGCTCGCCGCCGTCGGCATCCTCGGCCAGTTCACCGCGTTCCTGACCGTGCTGTCGGTCGTGTTCCCGCCCATCGCGGGCATCATGGTCGCGGAGTACTTCATCGTGAAGCGCTGGCGCAGCGACCTCGAGGTGAGCAAGAGCTCGGGCACCCTGCCGGAGTCCGCGCCCCGCTTCGTGCCCGCCACGCTCGTCATCTGGGCCGTGTCGGCCGTCGTCGGCTACTTCGTGACGTGGGGCATCCCGTCCGTGCTCAGCCTCGTGCTGTCGATGGTGCTCTACATCGTGGCCGGTCGCCTCGGCTGGGTGCGCGGCGTCGGCAGCGCCCGGACCCCCGAGGTCGCGGCGGCCCAGCAGCAGGCCCAGCCGGCCTGACCGGTCCGGCGCCACGCGCCATCCTCCGCGCCTCGGCGCGCATCCCGAACACGCGCATCCCGCGCACACGAGAGAGACGAGCGACATGCACATCGGCATCGACGTCGGCGGCACCAACACCGACGCGGTCCTCATGGACGGCACCACCACCCTCGCGGCGGTCAAGCACTCGACCACCCCGGACGTCACGAGCGGCATCGTGCAGGCGGTGGAGGCGCTGCGCGAGCAGCACCCGTTCGACGGCGGCGATGTCGAGGCCGTGATGATCGGCACGACGCACTTCATCAACGCGCTGGTGCAGGCCAAGCGCCTGGCCCCGACCGCCGCGCTGCGGCTGGGCCTGCCCGCCACGCGCGCCCTGCCGCCGCTCGTCGACTGGCCCGAGACGCTCGTCGAGGCGCTGCAGGCACGCACGTATCTGGCGCACGGCGGCTACGAGTTCGACGGCAGGCCGATCTCGCCGCTGGACCCCGAGGAGCTGCGCGAGCACGCGCGCGACATGAAGGCCCACGGCGTGCGGTCGGTGGCCATCTCGAGCGTGTTCAGCCCCGTCAACCACGACCTGGAGCTCGAGGCGGCCCGCATCGTCGGCGAGGTGCTCGGCGACGACGTCGCGGTGTCGCTCAGCCACGAGATCGGCCGCATCGGCCTGCTCGAGCGCGAGAACGCCACGATCATCAACGCGGCGCTGCGCGAGCTGGCCGGCGAGATCGTGGACGGCTTGACCGCGGCCGTGCGCGCGCACGGCATCGACGCCCCGATCTTCCTGAGCCAGAACGACGGCACGCTCATGGACGAGGACTTCGTGCGCCGCTACCCCGTCGCCACGTTCGCGTCGGGACCGACCAACTCGATGCGCGGCGCGGCCGTGACCAGCGGGCTCGCCACGTGCGCGGTCGTGGATGTGGGCGGCACGACCGCCGACGTCGGCCTGCTGATCGGCGGGTTCCCGCGCGAGACGGCGAACGAGGTCAAGGTCGCCGGCATCCGCACGAACTTCCGCATGCCCGACGTCCTGTCGATCGGCATCGGCGGCGGCAGCATCGTCGACGTGGAGACGGCCGAGGTCGGGCCCGAGTCGGTCGGCTACCGCCTGACCAGCGAGGCGCTCGTGTTCGGCGGCTCGACGCTCACCGCCACGGACATCGCGGTGGCCGCAGGCCGCGCCGAGGTCGGCGACCCCGCCAAGGTCGCCCACCTCGATCCGCAGCTCGTCGAGCGCGTGCTGGCCCGCATCGCCGAGCGCGTGGCGGAGGCGGTCGACCGCATGCGGACGTCGCCGGATCCGATCCCCGTGGTGGCGGTCGGCGGCGGATCGATCCTCCTGCCGGACGAGCTGCCCGTGTTCGGCGCGGTGCGCCGGCCCGAGAACTACGCGGTCGCGAATGCGATCGGGGCCTCCATCGCGCAGGTGGGCGGCGAGATCGACAAGGTCACGGCCGTCGAGCCGGGCAAGCGCGACGAGATCATCGCCGCCGTGAAGCAGGAGGCCGTCGAGAAGGCCGTCGCCGCGGGCGCGCGCCCCGACTCGGTCGCGATCGTCGACTTCGACGAGGTGCCGATCCCGTACCTGCCGGGCAACGCCACGCGCGTGCGCGTCAAGGCCGTCGGCGACCTCGAGATGGGTGCACGATGACCTGGCAGATCGACCACGCCGCGATCGACGACCTCGCGCGCGGCGCCGCCGTGCTCGGCACGGGCGGCGGCGGCGACCCGTACATCGGCGCGCTGCTGGCCAAGCAGGCGATCGCCGAGCACGGCCCCGTCACGACCGTGCCGCTCGCGGAGCTGCCGGAGGACGCGCTCGTGCTGACGGTCGCGATGATGGGCGCGCCCACCGTCATGGTCGAGAAGCTCCCGGGGCTCGACGAGGTCATGGGCCCCGTGCGCGCCCTCGGGACGTACCTGGGTCGGCCGGTCACGCACGTCGCGTGCGCGGAGGCGGGTGGCGTGAACTCGACGATCCCGATCGCCGCCGCCGCGGCGCTCGGGCTGCCGCTCGTCGACGGCGACGGCATGGGCCGCGCCTTCCCCGAGCTGCAGATGGTGCTGCCCACGCTGTACGGCGTGAGCGCATCGCCCCTCGCGTTCAGCGACGAGAAGGGCAACGTCGGCGTGCTGCAGACCGTCGACAACGCCTGGACCGAGCGGATCGCGCGCGTCGCGGCCGTCGAGATGGGCTGCTCGATCATGATCTCCGGCTTCGCGATGACCGGCGCGCAGGCCCGCGAGGCGCTCGTGGACGGGTCGCTGCGCCAGTGCATCGACATCGGCGCCGGCATCCGCGACGCACGCGACCGGAAGCTCGACCCGGTCGAGCGCACGGTCGACCTCCTGGGCGGACGCGAGCTGTTCGCGGGCAAGGTCGTCGACGTGCAGCGCGGCACCACCAGCGGGTTCGCGCGCGGCACGGCCCGCATCGCGGGCGACGGCGAGCTCACGCTGCGCTTCCAGAACGAGCACCTGATCGCCGAGCGCGACGGTCTCACCCTGGCGACGACGCCCGACCTGATCATGGTGCTCGAGCACGACTCGGGCGAGCCGATCACGACCGAGGGGCTGCGGTACGGCCAGCGCGTGCGGGTGATCGCAGCGCCGAGCGATCCGCGCTGGCACTCGGAGGAGGCCCTGGCGATGGTGGGACCCCGGTACTTCGGCTACGACATCCCCGCCCACCGCTTCGACGGCACGATCTCGGAGGCCTCCGCATGAGCTGGCAGCTGACCGCCGCCGACCTCCCGGATCTCGCGCGCGGCGCGACGCTGCTCGGCACGGGCGGCGGGGGAGATCCCTACATCGGTTCCAAGCTCGTCGAGCGCGTGCTCGGCGACGGCGCCATCACGGTGCTGGACCCGGACGAGCTGGTCGACGACGCGTTCGTGATCCCCACCGCCCAGATGGGCGCTCCGACCGTCATGATCGAGAAGATCCCGGCGGGCACCGAGCCGACGCTCGCCCTGCGCACGCTGGAGGACCACCTGGGGCGCGCGGCGGATGCCACCATGCCGATCGAGTGCGGCGGCATCAACTCGATGATCCCGTTCGTCGTGGCCGCCGAGACCGGTCTGCCCGTGGTCGACGCCGACGGCATGGGCCGGGCGTTCCCCGAGCTGTCCATGGAGACGTTCGCGGTGTACGGCGTGCACGGCTCGCCGCTCGCGCTGGCGGGCGAGCGCGGCGAGCGCGTGATCATCGACACGGGCGACGACGACCGGCAGATGGAATGGCTCGCGCGCGCCGTGACCATCCGGCTGGGCGGCGTGGGCCACATCGCGGAGTACGCGATGAGCGGCGCGGACGTGAAGCGCACCGCCGTGCCCCGCACGATCTCCATGGCGCTCGCGCTCGGCCGGGCCATCCGCGAGGCGCGCGAGCAGAAGCGCTCGCCGTTCGAGGCGATCGCCGACACCCTCGCGCCCACGCTCTACTCGCACGTGCGCGAGCTGTTCGTGGGCAAGGTGGTGGACGTCGACCGCCGCACGACCGAGGGCTTCGCCCGCGGCCTTGCGCGCATCGCGCCCCAGGGCGACGGCCCCGAGCTCGAGATCGCGTTCCAGAACGAGAACCTGACGGCGCGGCGCGGCGGCGAGCTGCTGGCGATCGTGCCCGACCTCATCTGCGTGGTCGATCACGAGAGCGCCGAGCCCATCACGACGGAGGGCCTGCGCTACGGCCAGCGCGTGCGCGTGCTGGGGATCTCGACCCCCGAGATGATGCGCACGCCCGAGGCGCTCGCGGCGTTCGGGCCGTCCGCGTTCGGTCTCGAGGAGTCGTTCCGCCCCGTCGAGTCGCGCTGATCCGCCACGGCCTAGGCTGGCGGGCGTGGTGCGACGCGTCGAACGATCGGAGATCGCGGCCCTCGCGAGCGGCTGCGCGCTGCTGGGCTCGGGCGGCGGCGGCGTCACGACGCACCTCGAGCTGATCGCCCGATCGGCCGCCTGGCCCGTCGAGCTCGCCGACGTGGACGACCTGGACCCGGCCACGCCCTGCATCGCGGCGGCGTTCGCCGGCTCGACCATGGTGCTCACGGAGCGGCTCCCGGGCGTGGAGCCGTTCGCGCCGCTCATCGCGGCCGTCGAACGATGGGTCGGCCGCCACGTGCCCGCGCTGTGCTCGTTCGAGATCGGCGGCATGAACGGCCTCACGGGGCTCGTCGCGGCCGGCGGGCGCACGCTCGTGGACGCCGACTGCATGGGCAGGGCGCTGCCGCGCATCGATCAGGTCTCGCTCGTCGTGGACGGCGTGCCCGGCCTGGTCTTCGCCACCACGACGGGCGCGGGCGTCACGCTCGTGGAGAGCACGCGGCCCGACGACGTCGAGGCCCTCGTGCGCGCGGCGCTGCAGCAGGCGGGCGGCACGGGCGCGGTGGTCGTGGGCGGCTTCACGGTCGGAGACCTGCGCCGGCACGCCATGCCAGGGATGCTGTCGCGCGCCCTGGAGCTCGGCCGGGCGTTCCTCGCGGCCCGCGAGCGTCCCCTGGACGCGTTCGCCGAGGCGCTGGGCGGTCGCCTGCTGGCCGCAGGGCGCATCCATGCGGCGCAGGCAGGCGCGACGGATCCGCAGGTGCAGTCGTTCGAGATCGCGGGCCCGGACGGCGCCGTGCACCGGCTCGTCACGCGCTCCGAGACGCTCGCCCTCGTGACGGACGGCGCCCTCGTGGGAGCCGCGCCCGACATCCTTGCGGTCGTCGACGCCCGCACGCGCGCGATCCTGGAGGTGCCGCAGCTCAAGCTGGGCCAGCACGTCGCCGTCGTGCAGGTGCCGGTGTCGGACTGGTGGCGCGCCTCGCGCGAGCGGATGCGCCGCGTGGTGCCCTCGTTCTACGGCCTCGAGGCGCTGGATCCGGCATGGTGAGCGCCCTCGACCTCGACGCGCTGCGGGCCGAGGCCGCGCACGGCGGCATCCGGCACGTCGCGGGACCCGCGCACGGCGAGTGGCCCGCGGCGGCGCTCGCGCTGACGGACGAGCAGCTGCCGGACGACGGCGACGGCCGCCTGGCGATCCTCGCGACGCCGCTTCCCGCGGAGCCGTGGCGCACGGACGCGCTGCTGCGGCGCGTGCGCGACCGGGGCTACGCCGCGCTCGCCGTGCCGGGCGCGGCCGACCTCGGTCCGGGCGCCAGGCGACTGGCCGAGCGCATCGGACTGCTCGTGCTGGACGTGCAGCGGCCGTTCGAGCTGGCCGAGACGTGCTGGCGACTCGCGCAGGCGCGCGACGCGCTCGCGCTCGACATCGTCCGGCGCCTCGCGAGCGCCTTCCGATACCCGGCGACCGACCTGCGCGACCTGCTCGCGCACCTCGCGACCGCCACGGGATGCGGCGTCGCGCTGCTGGACGCGTCCGGCGTGCTCGAGCAGTCGGGCGGCGAGCTCGGCGAGGCCGTGTCGGCCGTCGACTGGGACCGGTGGGTCGACATCACGGCGCTCGGGGACGTGTCGGTCGCGAGCGTGCGCGTCGACAGCCCCTCACGGCCCGGTCTGCGACTGGCGTTCTTCGCGACCGGCATCCGCGCCCCGCAGCGCCGCGCGCTCGCCGTGGCCGCCGAGGTCGCCATGCCAGCCGTCGCGGCGCGCATCCTGATCGACGAGGTCGCGGCGGTCAGCGACGCCTCGGTCTCGGCGGATCTGCTGCGCGAGTTCCTGGAGCTGCGGGGCGCGCACGACGCGGACGTCGAGCGGCGCATGCTCGAACGAGGGTGGCGCCAGAGCGGCCACCACCTGGGGTTCCGGATCGTCGCGCGCGGCCGGGTCGATCCCCACGGGCTGCTGCGATCCGTGGCCGCCGGGCTCAGCGCGCTCGGCGTCGAGCACCACGCCACGGCCATGGGCCGCGGCGTGACGGGGTGGCTGCGCTTCGTCGAGCGTCCGGCTCCCGCGCAGCTCGAGGCCACCGTGGGGGCGCTGCGCGCCCTGCACGAGTCCACGCGGCGCGCGTTCAACGTGGCCACGGGCGTCGGGTCGCTCCAGCGCGACGCCGCGGGCCTCGGCGCGACGCTGGGTGAGGCGGCCGACGCCGCGCGCATCGCGAGCGACCGGTCCTCGACGGGATGGTTCGTGCGCGTGGACACGTTCGGGCTCGAGCAGCTGCTGCTGGCGCGCACCGAGAACGACACGTTCGTGCCCGCCGCCGAGTCGCTGCTCGCACCCCTGCGGGGCGACGACGACGCGCTGCTGCGCACGCTCGCTACGTACCTCGACAACGAGTCGGGGATCGCCGCGACGGCCGACGCGCTCGCCGTGCACCGCAACACGGTCAGCACGCGCGTGCACCGCATCCAGGAGCTGCTCGGCGTCGACATGGGCGATCCGGGCGTGCGCCTGGCGCTGCATCTGGCGTGCCGCGCCGTGCTGCGCTGACGGTTGCCCTCCGGCCGGGTCGCGCGGCGCCGGTCCGGCGCCTCCCGGTCCGCGGTGCCGTGCGTGCGGGCGACGGCGCGGACGTGGGAGTCTCGAGGGACCCCGAGGAGGTCTTGGCCGCGCTGCGCGCGCACGGGCGCGCCTTCACGCCGGACGTGATCGCGGCGCAGCGCCGGCTCATCGCCCTCGCGCTCGGCGACATCCGCGCGCCGCACGTCCGCCGCGACGTCGCCTACGGGCCGGACGTGCGCCAGCGGCTGGACCTGCATGCGCGCGAGCCCCTCGCGCCCGGCGGGGCGAGGCCCGTCGTGCTGTTCGTGCACGGCGGCGGCTTCTCGGGCGGCGACAAGAGCGACCCCGAGCTGCCGTTCTTCGACGACGTCGGAGCGTGGGCGGCCGAGCGCGGCTGGATCGGCGCGACCATGACCTACCGGCGGGCTCCCGAGCACGCCTGGCCGGCAGGCTCCCGGGACGTCGCCGCCGCGGTCGAGCGGCTCAGCGCCGGCGCCGCGGAGATCGGGGCGGACCCCGACCGGATCGTGCTGTTCGGCCACTCGGCCGGCGCGGCCCACGTCGCCGGATTCCTGGCCGGTCACGGCGGTCCGACGGCCGCGGCGCCCGCCTGCGCGATCCTCCAGTCCGGCATCTACGATCCCGCCGCGGCGGAGGACGAGATCGCGGCGATGGTCGCGCTGTACTACGGCGACGCGGCAGAGCGGCCCGCGCGCGCGACGCTGCCCGCGCTCGCTGCGACGCGCGTGCCGCTGCTGCTGGGGGCCGCGGAGTTCGACCCCGCGAGCTTCCAGCGCCAGACCGCCGCCGCGCTCGCCGCGATACTGCGCGAGCGCGGATCCCTGCCGCTCGCGCAAGTCGCGCAGGGCCACAGCCACGTCACGCCCGTGCTCGCCCTGGGAACGGGCGACACGTACGGCGCGGTCGTGGCCGGATTCATCCGCAGGGCGGTGGGCGAGGACGCCCCCGCAGACGAAGGGACGCACGCATGACGGAACCCGCGCCGATCGAGTTCGGGCTGTTCGACTGGATGGACGCGTCCGGCCGCGACACCACGACGCACTACGACGAGCGGCTCGCGCTCGCGCGCCGCGCCGACGAGGGCGGCTTCGCCCGCTACCACGTCGCCGAGCACCACGGCACGCCGCTCGGCCTCGTGTCGTCGCCCGCCGTGTGGCTGGCCGCCGTCGCGCGCGAGACCCGGCGCATCCGGCTCGTGCCCACGACGTTCATCGTGCCGTTCTACGATCCGCTGCGCCTCGTGGAGGAGATCGGCATGCTCGACGCGCTCTCGCACGGACGCCTCGAGGTCGGCATCGGCAAGGGCTCCTCGCCGGTCGAGGCCGCCATGTTCGGCTTCGACCGCGACACGGTCGCGTACTTCGCGCAGGCGACGGGCGCGGCGCCGCGCTTCGGCATCCTGCGGCACACGCTCGTGGCCGACACCGACCGGGAGGCGTTCGCGCTCGCGGAGCGCGCGTTCGCCGAGCACCACGCGAGCTTCACGTGGCTGTGGCGCAAGGCGGGCACGCCCGGATCCGACGACACGCCCGACCTGCGTGACCTCGTGGAGCGCCACCTGTTCTTCGTGGGCTCGCCCGAGTCGGTCCGTGACCAGGTGTCGCACGCCGTGGACGTCACGGGCGTGAACTACCTCGCAGGGGCCTTCGCGTGGGGCGGCCTGCCCGCCGACGCCGCCTTGCGCTCGCTCGACCTGTTCGACGAGCACGTCATCCCGGCCCTGACGTGCCGCGCCGCGGCGGCGCGCTGACGCCCGCCGCGACACCGCCGCGAGACCTCAGACACGCCACGAGACCGCAGCGCGCAGCTGCGGTCTCGCGACGGCGTTGAGGTTTCGCGGGCCTCAGTGCGCCATGGCCTTCAGCGCCTCCTCGTCGAGCGTGGCGACCGAGTGGGTGTCCTGGAAGTCCCGGACGCCCTCGATGCCCTGCTCGCGACCCATGCCCGACTGCTTCACGCCGCCGAAGGGCGCGCGAAGGTCGAGGCGGTTGGCGCCGTGGTCGTTGATCCAGACGTAGCCGCACTGAAGGCGCGAGCCGATGCGCTGCGCGGTCTCGGGGCTGGAGGTCCAGACCGAGCCGCCGAGGCCCGCCCACGTGTCGTTGGCGGCGGCGATCGCCTCGTCGTCGCTGTCGAACGGGATGATCGGGATGACCGGGCCGAACTGCTCCCGCGTCACGACGCGCAGCGACGGATCCGGATCGATCACGAGCGCCGGGCGCAGGAAGTTGCCGCCCGCCAGCTCGCCACCGGGAAGCTCGCCGTACTCGCGCACCTCGGCGCCGGCGTCCTTCGCCTCCTGGATGATCTCCTCCACGAACGCCTTCTGCGCCGGCTGGTGCAGCGGGCCCATCGTCGTCCCCTCGTCGAGGCCGTAGCCGATCACGACCTTCTGCAGCCGCGCCTCGAGGCCCGCGACCAGCTCGTCGAGGCGCGAGCGGTGCACGTACACGCGCTTGGCGTTCATGCAGATCTGGCCCGTGGTGTCGTAGATCGCGCCGAACAGACGGTCGAGGTGCGCATCGCTCAGGTCGACATCCTCGGCGAGCACCGCGGCGTCGTTGCCGCCGAGCTCGAGCGTGACACGGGTCAGCGTCTTCGAGGCCATCTCCATCATCCGCTTGCCGCCGTTGACGCTGCCCGTGAAGGACACCTTCGCGACATCCGGGTTCTGGATCAAGGCGGACATGTTCTCGTCCTTGCCGGTGACGATGTTCAGCACGCCGGCGGGGAGCTTCTCCGCCACGCGCTGCACGAGGCGCGCCGTCGCGAGGGGCGCCGATGCCGGCGGCTTCACCACGACGGTGTTCCCCGCGAGCAGGGCGTACGGCAGGCCGGCGCCGAGGATGGCGATCGGCCAGTTGAACGGCACGATGATCGAGACGACTCCCAGCGGCGAGTGCGCGACCTTCGTGGTCACGGGGAGGCCGGGCGCGGGCTCGAGCGTGGTGACCTCGTCGACCTGGTCGGCGACGGCGAGGGCGAGGTTCCAGCGGATCTCGAACACCAGCGCGTCGATCCACGCCTCCATCCGGATCTTGCCGTTCTCCTGCGACAGGATGGCGGCGTCCGTGTCGCGGTCGTCCGCGATGCCGGCGATGGCCTCGGCCATCTTCGCGGCGCGCTCTGCGGCCGACAGTGCCGACCATGCGGGGTAGGCGGCCTTCGCGGCCGCGACCGCATCCGCGACGTCCTGGGGCGAGGCGGAGGCGGCCTCGCCGACCACGACACCGGGCTTGGCGGGGTCGGCGATCTTCACGACCTCATCGGTGAAGCGCTGCTCGCCGCCGATGAACAGGCCGGTGCGGACGGCGGCCTCGGCAGCCGATCCGACCTCGGTGTCCGAGGCCTCTCCGGATGCCGCGTCGGTGCTCACGACCGCGTTCTGGGTGTCCGTCATGGGATCACTCACCTCTTTGTGTGTGCCAGGGCTGTGGCCGGGGTTCTGCGCCTCGGGTGCCGGTCCGGGCGTCCCGGCCCGTGTATGCGCGGGTATGCGACAAGTGTGCGCGACACCGCGCGCTTTGTACACAGGATCCGCGACAATCCGACACGGGTCTTGCAGAATAGGCCTCAGCCCGCCGCCCGGCGGGCCTGCCGAGAGGGGATACGCGTGTCGACGACGACCGAGGCGGCAATCGACGTGACCCAGCAGGATCTGACGGCCCGCATCCGCGACGCGATCCTGCGCGGCGACTTCGCGCCCCATCAGCGGCTGATCGAGGCCGACCTCAGCGACCGGTTCGAGGCGAGCCGTGCCTCAGTGCGCACCGCGCTCATGAACCTCGCGGGCGAGGGGCTCGTCGAACGCCTGCCGAACCGCGGCGCCCGGGTGAGGGCGATCAGCGTCGAGGAGGCGATCGAGATCGTCGAGGTGCGCATGGGTCTCGAGGAGCTGTGCGCACGCAAGGCTGCCCAGAACCTGTCGGACGAGGACGCGGTCGAGCTCGCCGAGCTGCGCGAGCGGATCCGGGCGGCGGCGGACGGGGGAGACCTCGTCGGCTACGCGTCCCTGAATCAGGAGGTGGATCGCCGCATCCGCGACCTGAGCGGGCACGCGACCGCCACGCAGCTGCTCGAGCGGCTGCTCGCCCAGTCGGCCCGCCATCAGTTCCGGCTCGCGTACCACCCGGGGCGCATCAACCAGTCGGCGCCCGAGCACATCGCGATCATCGACGCGGTGCTCGCCCGCGATCCCGACGCGGCCGCCGAGGCGACCCGCCGCCACCTCCAGGGGATCGTGACGCTGCTGGCTGGTCTTCTTTAGCTCGCTTCGCTCGCGGCTCGCACGCTCGCGCCGACGCTCCGCGAAGGGGCTCGGTCGGACCGAGCCCCTCCGCGGGTGGGGTTCACTCGAACGCGTCGGCGTTCGCGTAGCCCTGACCGTTGTAGCGCTGGACGACGACCGACGAGACGGCGGGCTGGCCGTCCTGCGTGGTGTCGATCGACGTGCCCTCCAGCATCAGCGGGGCGGTGAAGCCCGAGATGCCGCCGAGGGCCTCCATGAAGCTCTCGCGCGTCGGCTCCTCCATCGCCGCGAAGGCCTCCTCGAGCGTGGCGCCGACCATGTAGCTCCACATGCAGTGAGGGAAGTCGGGCGTCGTGGTGTAATCGCCCGAGTGCTCCTCGAGCGCGGCGAGGAACGTCGTCACGTCCTCGTCCTCCGCGAACGCGGGGCTCTGCGGGGCCTTCGCGAACGACACCGAATAGAACCCGTCGTCGGGGTTCGCGCCCGCCGGGCCCAGGATCGCACCGGGGCTGGAGGTGTTCGACGGCAGGAACCAGCTCGGCGACCAGGACAGCTCGCGCGCCTTCTCGATGGTGCTGATCGTGAGCGGCGTGATCGACATGGCGTTGAAGAACACGTCGGCTCCGCTGGCGGCGAGCTCGGTCAGCTGCGCGTCGACCGAGGTGTCGGTCGCCTCGTAGGTGAGCTCCTCGACGACCTCGATGTTCGCGGCTCCCTCGATGGCCTCCTTGAAGCCCTCGACGTATCCCTTGCCGTAGTCGTCGTTCTGCGACAGGATCGCGACCTTGTGCTCCTCGGTCGAGGCGGCGAGCAGCTCGCCGAACGCCGCGCCCTCGTTCTGGTAGATCGGCACGAAGCCGAGCTGCCAGGGGCTCTGCTCGCGGTCGCTGAAGAGCGGGTCGCCGGTCATGACGAGCACCTGCGGCACCTCCTCCTCGATCGCCGCGTCGCGGTAGGCGCGGTTCGTCGGCGTGCCGAGGCCCGAGGTGAACGCGAACACGTTCGCCTGGTTCTGCTGGAAGTTGGTCAGCGCCTTCTGGGGGTCGTACGTGTCGTCGTACGCCTCGACGGTGACCTCACGGGTCTTGCCGTCCCCGAACTCGATCGGCCCCGCCTCGCCGAAGTAGGCGACGAGGCCCGCGACGGTGCAGTTTCCGGGGCCGGCGGTGCCGCCCGAGAGCGGGGTGGTGACGCCCAGCGTGATGCTGTCGTCGGTGATGCCGGGGCTCGCGGCGACCTCGCCGTCGCCCGACGGGTCGGGCCCTGCCTCGGCGCCGCGCGAACAGCCCGCGAGCGTGAGCGCGATGATCGATCCGACGGCGACGATGCCGGCGGTCTTGCTGCGCGTGTTCATGCTGACCTTCTCTCTGGTGATCACTCTGTGGTGGGGGTCTGCGCGGCGCGTTCCCGCTCGGCATCCGATCGCGGCGTGCCGCTGCGGCCGCGGAACAGGCGGCGGAGGACACGGGGGAGGCTCGCGATGCCGCCCGGCAGGACGAACAGCACGAAGAGCAGGATGACGCCCTGGATGACCGCGGTCAACGTCGCGTCGATCTCGTTCGTCACATTCGGCACGAGCACGTAATACGCCCCGCCGATGAGCGAGCCGACGATGCTCGCCGCGCCCCCGACGACCATGGACGCGAGGAGGCTGATCGAGTGGTGGAATGCGAGGGTCTCGGGCGAGGTGTACTGCACGACGACCATGTACAGGAATCCGCTGACGCCGCCGATCATCGCCGCGATCGTGAACGCCATGACCTTGTAGCGGTACGGCGAGATGCCCATGGACGAGGCGACGGCCTCGTTCTCCTTGACGATCGCGAGCGCGCGGCCGAACTTGCCGCGCACGAGGTTGTGCACGAGCACGAAGACGACCGCGGCGACGGCGAGCACGATGTAGTACTGCCAGATGTCGTCGAGGTCGCTGCCGAACCAGTCCGGTGCCGAGCTGAACCGAGCCGACGTTCCCTGGGATCCGCCCGTCAAGTCGGCGAGTCGCTTGGCGAGCGGGACGCCGATGATGGGCAGCGCGATCGTGACCATGGCGATCGCGAGTCCGCCGAGGCGCGCCGCCGCCAGCGCCACGACGTAGCCCGCGAGCCCCGGGATCAGCACGGCCAGCACGAACACGAGGGCGACGTTCCACCCCTCGTTCACGCCGTACGCGGTGACGTAGGCGCCGAGGCCGAGGAAGAAGATCTGGCCGAGGGACACCTGGCCCGCGTACCCCATGATCACGTTCAGGCCGAGCACCGCCACCGCGAAGACCCCGACGCGAGCGAGGGCCTGGTTCGTCGCGACGTCCAGGTTCCATGGCGCGAACACGAGCACAAGCGCGATCACGACGGCGACGCCGATGCGCACCCAGCGATTGCTCCAGAACATCGCGCCGCTCACCTTCTGCCGGGCCATCACACACGCACCACTGTCTTGCGGCCGAACAGGCCCTGCGGGCGGATCAGCAGCACAACGAACAGCAGGATGAACGGCACGGCGATCTTCAGGTCGTGTCCGATGAACGGCACGTACACAGCGCCGAGGTTCTCGAGCACGCCGATGAGCCACGCGGCGACGACGACCCCGATCGGGCTCGACGCGCCGCCCAGGATGACCGCCGCCAGCGCGTAGACGAGCGCGCCGTCCAGCATGCCGGGCGTGAGCGAGAGCCGCGGAGCGACGAGCGCTCCCGCGACCGCGCCGAGCGCGGCGGCGAGACCCCAGCCGACCATCAGCAGGCGCCCCACCGGCAGGCCCGAGAACGACGACGAGCGCGGGTTGTCCGCGACGGCGCGCAGCGCGAGACCGATCTTCGTCTTCCGGAACAGCAGCTGCAGAAGGACCATGATCGCCGCGATGACGAGGAACGTGCCGAGGGAGCGCCAGCTGATCGCCGCGCCGAGGAACGGGAACGAGTCGCCGGGGAACAGTGAGGGGAACTGCAGGTTGTTGTACGACCAGATCATTCCGCACACGCCCGTGATGAGCGTCAGCAGGCCGACCGTCACAACGACGGCGGTGTCTGGATCGCCTCCCTCGAACCTGCGCATCAGCAGGCGCTCGACGACCGCGCCGAGCGCGAAGGAGATCACGACGGCGATCGCGATGGCGAGGATCAGCGGAACTCCCATGCCGAGGAACGCATACGACACGTAGGCGGACAGCACGGCCATGCCGCCCTGGGCGAAGTTGATCATGCCGGTCGACTGGTTCACGAGCACGATCGCGAGCGCCAGGGCCGCGTAGATCGATCCCATGGCGAGGCCGTCGATGACGAGCTGGATGAAGGTGCCCACGTCAGCCTCCCAGGTATGCGCGTCGGATCTCGTCCCGGCCCTTCAGCTCGGCCGAGCTGCCCGTGAGCACGCTGCGACCGGTCTCGAGCACCGTGGCGGTGTCGACGATGTTGAAGGCGAGAGTGGCGTTCTGCTCGACGACGAGCATCGCGATGCCCGACTCGACGCGGAGCCGGCGGATGGCGTCGTACACGTTCTTGGCGGTGCTGGGCGCGAGGCCCAGCGACGGCTCGTCGAGCAGCAGCAGGCGGGGCCGGGCCATGAACGCCCGGCCCACGGCGAGCATCTGCTGCTCGCCACCTGACAGTGCGGAGGCGTTCGATCCGATCCGCTCTCCGAGGTTCGGGAACAGGTCGATCAGGTAGTCGACGTCGGCGGCGAGGGCGCGGCGGTCCTTGCGCAGGTAGGCGCCCACCATGAGGTTCTCGCGCACGGTGAGATTGGGCAGCGTGCCGCGGCCCTCCGGCACGTGCGCGATTCCGCGGGCGGCGACCTGGTCGGGGCGCAGGCCGCTGATGTCCTTGCCGTCGAACACGATGCGCCCGCTCGTGCGGACGACGCCGCTGATCGCGCGCAGCGTGGTGGTCTTTCCGGCGCCGTTGGCCCCCAGGATGCCCACCGCGCCGCCGTCGGGAACGCTCAGCGAGACGCCCTCGAGCACCTGCACGGGGCCGTAGGACGCGGTGACGTCGACGAGCTCAAGCAGCGTCATCCGCCGCCTCCTTGCCGATGTACGCCTCGATCACGCGAGGATCCGACTGCGCCTCGGCGGCCGTCCCCTCCATGAGCTTGCGGCCGTGGTCGAGCACGACGACGCGATCCGTCAGGGCCGAGATGAGGCCCATGTGGTGCTCGACGATCACGACGGTGATGTCGGCGTCGGCCCGCAGGGCCCGCACTGTCTGGATGAAGCGCTCGACCTCGCCGTGCGAGAGGCCGGCGGCGGGCTCGTCGAGCAGCAGCAGGCTGGGACGCATCAGCAGGGCGCGGCACAGCTCGACGCCCTTGTGGAGGCCGTGCGAGAGCTCGTCGGCCGCGAGGTGGGCGGCCCAGCCGAGGTCGTGGGCGTCGAGGAGCTCGAGCGCCTCGGCGCGAAGCTCGCGCTCGCGGCGGCCGGTGGGCGGCACGCGCAGCGACCAGGCGAGGGGGCCGCCGGCGAGGCGCGTGTGGCCGCCGAGCAGCACGTTCTCGAGCACCGTCTCGTGCAGCTGCAGCGCGGGGTGCTGGAAGGTCCGGGCGAGTCCATGCCCCGCGAGCCGCGCGGGGTGAAGGCCGCTGACCTCGGTGTCGTCGATGCGGATGGATCCGGAGGTGGGGCGGTAATGCCCGCTGATGCAGTTGAACAGCGAGGTCTTGCCGGCTCCGTTGGGGCCGACGAGTCCGAGGATCTCGCCGGGCTCCACCGCGAAGCCGACGTCGTGCAGCACCGTGACCCCGCCGAAGCGGAGGTTCACATCCTGCAGGGTCAGTCGAGCGGCCATCGCCCCAGTCTTCCGTGCGTCATCGCGGTCGGTGGAGACCGGCGCGCCCGCGGATGGACCCGCGTCGGGTGGAGCGCCGGTGCTCCCGTACCGGAAGGCTATGGACAGAGGTACGAAGTGTCAACAATCGTGGCGTGAATCGCGGCGTCGTCGTAGGGTGGCCGCCATGGTGCGGATCGCGGTGATGGGGCTGGGCGAGGCCGGCGCGCTCTACGCGCGGGGCCTCGCCGATGCCGGCGCGGAGGTGACCGGATACGACCCGCACGTCGATGTGTCCGCGCTCGGCATCGCCCAGCGGCAGACGCTCGCCGACTGCCTCGAGGGCGCAGAGCTCGTGCTGAGCCTCGTCGGCGCAAGGGCGTCCGTCGACGCGGCGCGCGACGCGGTGGAGCGGATGGCGCCGGGCGCCCTGCTCGCTGACCTGAACACCGCCGCACCGGCGACGAAGCGGGAGGTCGCGGCGCTCGCGCGCGGCGCCGGGATGGCCGTCGCGGATGTCGCCGTGCTCGCGCCGGTGCCCCGCGCCGGGCACCGGACGCCGCTGCTTGCCAGCGGCGACGCCGCCGAGGAGTTCGCGCGGCGGATGCGCCCGCTCGGCGTGCCCGTGGATGTCGCCCCGGGCGGCATCGGCGACGCGGCACGGCTGAAGCTGCTGCGCGCAGTGTTCATGAAGGGCCTCGCCGCCCTCGTCATCGAGGGTCTGGAGGCCGCCCGCGCCACCGGCGCCGAGGAGTGGCTGCGTGCACAGATCGCCGACGAGCTCGGTGCCGACGGCGACACGGCGGTCGAGCGGCTCGTGGCCGGCACGTACATGCACGTCGAGCGCCGGGAGCACGAGCTGCGCGACGTGCTGAGCGTGCTGGACGAGGCGGGCACCCCGGCAGACATGACGCGAGCCACGCACGCGTGGCTCGCTCGCATCCTTGCCGAGAGCCGCTGACGGGCGGGCCTCAGACCCGCCCGGACGAGCGCCAGCCGCCGTGGTACGTCTCGCGCGCGACGGTGGCATAGGGGACGGGGCTGACGATCGCCCGCACCTCGATCTGCGTGTGCGGCTCGACCGTGGTCTTGCCCGATCCGCCGTCCGGCTCGCCCCAGATCACGCGCACCTCGGCGCCCTCCGGCACCTCCCGGTCGACGGTCGCGAGTGACAGGCCCCGCTTCTCATTCGCCGTGATCCCGGTGAACAGCGACAGGCCGATGTTCCTGCCGTCGGCGTCGATCACCGCGTCGAAGTTGCTCGAGCCGTAGTTCGCATTCGGCAGGTCGAAGAACTGGTATCCCTCGCTCTCGCGGTCGAGAACCGAGGTCAGGATCCGGCCGAGGTCCTCGTCGTTCCACGCGAGCGTGACCTTGCGGCGCTGCCGCTCCGGCTCGATCCGTTCCAGGGCGTCGCGCCCGATGAAGTCGTGGTCGAACTTCACGAACGAGCCGTAGCCGAGCTCCCACGGGTTCAGGTAGTAGTCCTCGATGTTCTCGGACACGAAGGATCCGGCGATCGCGTTGATCGCCTCGTAGCTCGTCGTCGGCAGCCACTCGCGGTAGGCCCGCTCCGCGTCGCTCGAGTAGATCGCGGGGAGGGGAGAGGGGATCCATCCCGACTCGAGCGTGTTGGACGAGTACGCGCGGGACCCGCACGGTTCGATCCCGAACTCGGCGCCCGCCTCGAGGATGGCGTCGCGGATCAGGCCGTGGTCCTCGTACGGGCCCCACAGCTCCAGCCCGGGGGCTCCCGCCATGCCGTGGCGGAGCGTCCGCACCTGCCGGCCGGCGATCCTCAGGTGGCCCATCCGGAAGAAGCGGACCTTCTCGAGCGGCCCGCCGTTGAGCTTCTCGATGATGTCCCAGGCGCGCGGGCCTTGGATCTGGAAGCGGTAGTAGTCGCGGTGAACCGCCTGGCCGTAGGGCCGCGACGGCGAGCGGTCGTCGTAGCGGAACTCGACGTCATACCCGCCGGTCTCCGCGTGGAACTGCAGCCAGTTCGCGCCGGGAGCGCGGCCGACGTACACGTAATCGAGGTCTGCCTCGTGGAACAGGATGCCGTCGCCGATCACTCCGCCGTTCGAGGCTGTCGGCACGAACTGCTTGGCGGTGTCGACGGGAAAGTCCGCGAAGCCGTTGATCCCGGTGTCGCTCAGCAGCGTCAGCGCATCCGGGCCCGAGAGGAAGAAGTTGACCATGTGGTGGGTCTGGTCGTAGAGGACGGCAGTCTCGCGCCAGGCCTTCTGCTCGCGCCGCCAGTTGGTGAACTCCGTCGGCACCACGGGATAGATGTACGTGCCGAGGCGGGCGTTGCGGAGCATCCCCACGGTGTCGCCGTGCTCGTCCAGCAGCTCCTGCAGGTTGTTCGCCATCGGATCCTCTTCCTCAATCGAGCGTCATTGCATCGTCGCCAGAATTGTAGACATAATGGTGGCCACTGCAACAGGGGCCGCCCACCGCCGGGCGAGCCCATGACGAACGGATGACCTCATGGCGCAGACCCCGCCGTCGCTCCTCGTGGTGAGCGCGCACGCCGGAGACTTCGTGTGGCGCGCCGGCGGTGCCATCGCCGCCGCCGCTCAGCGCGGCGACAGGGCGACCGTTGTGTGCCTGTCGTACGGGGAGCGCGGCGAGTCTGCGAGCCAGTGGCTTGCCGGCAAGCCGCTGGACGAGATCAAGCAGATCCGGCGCGCGGAGGCTCAGGCCGCGGCCGATGCGCTCGGCGCCGAGATCGAGTTCCTCGACCTCGGCGACTACCCCCTTCTCGAGAGCCCGGAGGCCGTGCAGCGGCTCGTCGACGTGTACCGCCGCGTGCGGCCCACGGTCGTGCTGACGCATCCGCTCGCCGATCCGTACAACGGCGACCACCCGGCCGCCGCGCGCATGGCGCTGCAGGCGCGCGTTCTCGCGCAGGCGATCGGTGTGGCGAACTCGGACGGCTCGTATCCGACGAAGGACGACATCATCGGCGCGCCGCCGGTGTTCTTCTTCGAGCCGCACCAGCCCGAGCAGTCCGACTTCAAGCCCGATCTGCTGCTGGACATCACGGAGGCGTTCCCACGCAAGAAGGCCGCGATGGAGTGCCTGCCGGCCCAGAAGCACATGTGGGAGTACTACACGTCGCTCGCCGTGCGCCGCGGGGTGCAGCTCACGCGCAACGCGGGCCCCAACCTCGGCCTGCCCCACGAGACGATGGGCGAGGCGTACATGCGGTACTACCCGCAGGTCACCTCCGTCCTTGAATGAGGGAGACCGGATGAGCGAGCTCGGCATCGTCGTGACCGACATCGCGCGCGCGGACGGCGCGACGGTCGACGCCCTGGCGGCCCACGGCGTCGCGACCGTGCACGAGGCGATGGGACGCCGGGGCCTCGCCGGGCCGTCGATCCGGCCGGTCCAGCGGGGCGCGCGCGTGGCGGGAACGGCCGTGACGGTGCTGAGCTGGCCCGGCGACAACCTCATGATCCACGCCGCGATCGAGCAGTGCGAGGCCGGCGACATCCTGGTGGTCGCGACGACCTCGCCCTCGACGGATGGGGCGTTCGGCGACCTGTTCGCCACGGCGCTGAAGGCCCGCGGTGTGCGGGGCCTCGTCACCGCGACCGGCGTACGGGACACACAGGACCTGCGGGAGATGGGCTTCCCCGTCTGGTCGAACGGCGTTCACGCGCAGGGAACCGTCAAGGCGACGGCCGGATCCGTCAACGTCCCGGTGGTCGTCGACGGGATGCTCGTGCACCCGGGGGACGTCGTGATCGCGGATGACGACGGGGTTGTGTGCGTGCCGCGGCTCGAGGCCGAGGGTGCGCTCGCCGCGGCCGACGCGCGCGTCGCCAAGGAGGATGCGGATCGCGCGGCGTACGGAAGTGGCGTCGAGCTCAGCCTCGACCGCAAGGGGCTGCGCGCGCTGCTGTCCGACCTCGGCATCCGATACGTCCGTCAGGACGAGCATGACCGCTGACGGCATCCGCTGCATGCTCATGCGGGGTGGCACCTCGAAGGGCGCCTACTTCCTCGCGTCCGACCTGCCCGCCGACCCTGCGGAGCGCGACGACCTGCTGCTGCGGATCATGGGCTCACCCGATCCGCGGCAGATCGACGGGCTCGGCGGCGCGCATCCGCTCACCTCCAAGGTCGCCGTCGTCTCGCCGTCCGCCGATCCGGACGTCGACGTCGACTACCTCTTCCTGCAGGTCGTCGTGGACGAGGCGGTCGTCACCGACCGCCAGAACTGCGGCAACATCCTCGCGGGGATCGGGCCGTTCGCCGTCGAACGGGGCCTCGTCACCGCCGCGCCGGACCGCACGCGCGTCCGGATCCGGATGGTCAACACGGGCGGAATCGCGACGGCCGAGTTCGCCACGCCCGGCGGCGCCGTCGACTACGACGGCGGTACCGCCATCGACGGCGTGCCCGGCACCGCGGGCGCGATCTCGCTCGACTTCGAGGGAACCGCCGGATCGTCCACGGGCGCCCTGTTCCCGACCGGCGCCACCCCGGACGACGTCGACGGCATCCGCGTGACCTGCGTCGACAACGGAATGCCGAGCGTGCTGATCCGGGCGTCCGATCTCGGGCTCGAGGGGGACGAGGACCCGGAGGCGCTCGAGGCCGACAAAGCCCTCGCGGAGCGGCTCGAGCGGATCCGGCTCGCCGCCGGCGAGCGGATGGGGCTCGGCGACGTGAGCGAGGCGACGGTCCCCAAGATGGTGCTGCTGAGCGCGCCGCGGAGCGGGGGTGCCATCGCGACCCGCAGCTTCCTGCCGCACCGCGTGCACACGTCGATCGGTGTGCTCGGCGCGCTCACGGTCGCCGCGGGCGTCCTCGCCGACGGATCGGTCGGACGCGACCTGGCACGGCTCCCGGCCCCGGGTGATCCGTTCGCGATCGAGCACCCGACCGGGCACTTCGACGTGGACGTCGCCATCGCCGGTCGCGGCGACGGCCTGGTCGTCGAGCGCTCCGCCGCCCTGCGGACGGCGCGAAAGATCATGGACGGCACGGTCTTTCCGCGCCCCCGCACCTGAAACGTCGCTGTCAGAGAGGACCGCAATGACCGACTCCACCGCCTTCGACGTCGCGCATCTCGCGAACGTCGAGCTGTTCACGCCGGAGTTCGAGGGGAGCCTGTGGTTCTTCCGCGATCTGCTCGCGATGCGGGTCGTCGCCGAGCACGGCGACTCGGTGTACCTGCGCACCTGGGACGACTACGAGCTCTACACGATCAAGCTCACGCGGCGCGAGGCCGCGGGCGTCGGTCGCACGTCGTTCCGCGCCGCGAGCCAGGACGCGCTGCTGCGCCGCGTCGCGGCGATCGAGGAGATGGGCCTCGGCGACGGCTGGGTCGACGGCGAGGTCGGCACCGGGCCGACGTTCCGCTTCCACGACCCCGACGGCCACGAGATGGCGATCTATTACGAGACCGAGCGGTACGTCGCCTCGGACGAGGACCGTCCCGCGCTGAAGAACCAGGCGTCGCGGTTCCCCGGCCGCGGCGTGAACGCCCGCCGCATCGACCACATCAACTACCTCGCGAAGGACGTCGAGGCGAACGGCGAGTTCCTCGCGAAGGCGCTCGGCATGCGCGAGTCGGAGCGGATCCGGCTCGACAACGGCAGGTTCGCGGCGTGGTGGTTCCACTTCTCGCTCAAGTCGTACGACGTCGTGTATTCGGACGACTGGACCAAGCACGGCAACCGCCTTCACCACATCGCGTTCGCGCCCGACACGCGCGAGGACATCCTGAAGGCCGCCGACATCTTCCTCGAGAACGGCATCCACATCGAGTCGGGCCCGCACAAGCACGCGATCAACCAGACGTTCTTCCTGTACGTGTGGGAGCCCGGCGGCAACCGCATCGAGTTCGCCAACGCCGGCGCCCGCCTGCTGCTCGACCCCGACCAGCCGGTCGTCGAATGGTCGGAGGCCGAGCGCCGCAAGGGCCAGGCGTGGGGCATGAAGACCATTGAGACGTTCCACACCCACGGGACGCCGGTTGTGTAGCGCTTCGACTGGAGGACCTTGCGCTGCGGCTGCGGGATCGGATCCCTCCGGCGCTAGCAGGGGACCCGTCTGGCCGGCTCGCCCGCAGAGCGGACGAGCCGACCAGACACCCTGATGCGCCTTCGGGACCCGATCCCTCCGCCTCCGCTCGCCCGTGGATCACACTGGTCGTTGAGCGGAGCGAAGCGGAGTCGAAACGGGCTGAGCGACACTTCGACTCGCTTCGCTCGCTCAGTGCGGGTCTCCGCGAGTCGAAGCCGCCGTGACCGGCCCCTCGGCCGATGGTTTCGACTCCTCGCTGGCGCTCGTCGCTCAACCCGTTTCGACTTCGCTCAACGACCAGAAGGTTGTGACCGCCCACTGGTCGTTGAGCGGAGCGAAGCGGAGTCGAAACGGGCTGAGCGACACTTCGACTCGCTTCGCTCGCTCAGTGCGGGTCTCCGCGAGTCGAAGCCGCTATGACCGGCCCCTCGGCCGATGGTTCGACTTCGCTTAACGATCGGGGCTGTACCCGGGGCGCTCGCTCCTACCAGATGACGGCGAGGGCGGCGTTGAAGAGGGTGAGGCCGCCGATCAGCCAGAAGACCCAGGACGGCAGCGGGCGGCCCTTCTTGGCGCGGCCCGTGCTGGCGCCGATCAGGCCGCCGATGACGATCAGCACCACGAGCTTGATGCCGATCTTCACGTAGTTGAGCTCGCCGCCGTCGAGACCCCACGGCGCGGCCAGGGCGAGGCCGGCGACGCCCGCGACGAGCACGCCGAGGTCCATCAGGCGCGTCGCCTGGTAGCGGCGGGCCACCGCCTCGACGACCCACGAGCCGAACAGGATGGCGAATCCGATCAGGTGGATGACGATGACGATGTCGCGCAGGGTTTCCATGCCGCCCACGGTACCGCGTGCGATCCAGGCCGCAGTACGTTCGCCTCATGACGAAGATCGAGACGGATGTCGTTGTCATCGGGGCGGGGCCGGTCGGCGAGAACGTCGCCGACCGTGCCGTGCGGGGCGGGCTCGAGGCGGTGATCGTCGAGGCCGAACTCGTCGGCGGCGAATGCTCCTACTGGGCGTGCATGCCCTCCAAGGCGCTGCTGCGTCCGGGGGCCGCGCTGCGGGCCGCGCAGGCGGTCGAGGGTGTCACCGGCGGAGCCCTCGATCCGGCGGCCGTCCTGAAGCGACGCGACGGGTTCGCGGCGAACTGGGACGACTCCGGCCAGGTGCAGTGGCTCGACTCGGCCGGCATCGCGCTCGTGCGCGGCCGCGCGCGCGTCGCGGGGGAGCACCGCGTGATCGTCGAGGGCGAGGACCGCGAGACCGAGATCGTCGCGCGTCACGCGGTCGTGATCGCGACCGGCAGCGAGGCCCGCATCCCCGACATCCCCGGCCTGCGCGCGGCGAAGCCGTGGACGAGCCGCGAGGTCACGTCCGCGCAGACCATCCCACGGCGGCTCGCGGTGCTCGGCGGCGGCGTCGTCGCCGTGGAGGCCGCGACGATGTTCGCCGACCTCAGCAGCCAGGTGACACTGCTCTCGCGCAGCCCCCTGCTGCGCTCGCTCGAGCCGTTCGCGGGCGAGGCCGTGCGCGACGCGCTGCGCGCCCGCGGCGTCACGGTGCGCGAGGACGCGAGCCCCGCCGAGGTCACGCGACAGGATGACGGGTCCGTGCGCATCCTGCTCGATGGCGGCGAGGAGATCCTTGCCGACGAGGTCGCGGTGGCGATGGGCCGCGCGCCGCGCGTTCACGGCATCGGGGTCGACGACCTGCTCGGCGATCACGGGCTCGACGTGGACGACACGCTCCGCGTCGCCGGGACCGAGTGGCTCTACGCGGTCGGCGACGCGGCCGGGCGCGTGCTGCTCACGCACCAGGGGAAGTACGAGGCCCGCGCCGCGGGCGACGTGATCGCCGCGCGCGCGAAGGGCGAGCCCGTCGACGACGCGCCGTGGGGCCGTCACGTCGCGACGGCGGATCACGCGGCAGTGCCGCAGGTCGTGTTCTCCGACCCCGAGGTCGCGTCCGCGGGGCTCACCGCGGCGGAGGCCGAGAAGCGCGGGATGCGCAACCGCGTCGTCGACTACGACCTGTCCCACGTCGCCGGCGCCGGTCTGATCGCCGACGACTACGCCGGACGCGCCCGCGCGGTCGTCGACGAGGATCGCGGCGTGCTCGTGGGTCTCACGCTCGTCGGCCCCGGTGTCGGCGAGCAGATCCACGCGGCGACGATCGCGATCGCGGGCGAGGTGCCGCTCACGCGCCTGTGGCATGCGGTGCCGTCCTACCCGACGCTCAGCGAGTTCTGGCTGCGCCTGCTGGAGGAGTACGGACTCTGAGCCGGACGCGACGAGGCCCCCGGATCGCTCCGGGGGCCTCGTCGCGGATCAGCGCGGGGCTCAGTGCTCCGTGGCGTCGTAGTCGACGTCCTTCGTCTCGCGCGACAGGATGAGCGCCACGAGCGTCAGGACACCCGCCGCGGAGAGGTACAGACCGACGAGCCACGGGTTGCCGCCGCCCCACGCCCACAGCACCACGGCCACGAGCGGCGCGAGCGCGGCACCGAGGATCGACGACACGTTGTAGGCGACGGCCGAGCCGGTGTAGCGCACGTGGGTCGGGAACAGCTCGGGAAGCAGCGCTCCCATCGGGCCGAAGGTCGACCCCATCAGCGCGAAGCCGAGGATCAGGAAGATCACCATCAGGGTGCCGGTCGCGGCGCCCTGCGGCTGCAGGAACAGGGGGAACAGCGTGCCGAAGACGATGATGCCGATGGTCACGCCGATCAGCAGCTTGCGGCGACCGACCCGGTCGGCGATCGGTCCGGCCAGGATCGTGAAGATGCCGAAGAACACCACTCCCACGATCTGCATCAGCACGAACTCGACGTACGTGAAGCCGAGGCCCGGAACCCACGGACCGGAGGTGGCGGCGTCGTAGCCCTCGGGGGCGACCGGCGCCTTCGTGCCGTACGAGAGCATGAAGCTCGTCAGCAGGTAGAACAGCACGTAGGTCGCGAGCATGATGAACGTGCCGAGGATCAGCTGCTTCCAGTAGCGACGGAACGCCTCGCCCAGCGGGAAGCGCTTGATCGCGCCGGTCGCCTGAGCCTTCTCGAAGCTCGCCGACTCGACGAGCTTCAGGCGCACCCACAGTCCGATGATGACCATCACAGCCGAGAACAGGAACGGGATGCGCCAGCCCCAGGCGAGGAACGCCTCGGAGGGGGCACCGTTCTCGCCGGGCATCGAGAAGTTGATGATGAGGAACAGGCCGTTGGCGATGATGAAGCCGATCGGCGCGCCCAGCTGCGGGAACGTTCCGTACAGCGCGCGCTTGCCCGCCGGGGCGTTCTCGGTGGCCACAAGCGCCGCGCCCGACCACTCGCCGCCCAGGGCGAAGCCCTGCGCAAGGCGGAGGATCAGCAGCAGGAATGCCGCGAACCAGCCGATGTTCTGGAAGGTCGGCAGCACGCCGATCAGGAACGTCGCGATTCCCATCGTGAGCAGCGACGCCACGAGCGTGGCCTTGCGGCCGAACTTGTCGCCGAAGTGGCCGAAGACGACCGCGCCGATGGGGCGGGCGACCATCGCCGCGCCGAACGTCGCAAACGACGCGAGCAGCGCGGTGGTGTCGTTCCCGGTCGGGAAGAACAGGGCCGGGAACACGAGCACGGCCGCGGTGGCGTACGCGTAGAAGTCGTAGAACTCGATGGTGGTGCCGATGAGGCTCGCCGTGATCACGCGCGAGCGTGAGTTGGCGGGCTGGGCGGCAGCGCTCGTGGGGCGCTGAACAGCGTTGGTCATGTGATGCCTGTCTGGGGAACAACAAAAGGGGGACTCATGCCGGCGTGGCCGGCATGGCAGGTTGCAAGTCTATTCGCCCAGAATGGCGACAATTGCCCAGTTGCGCTCTTCGCTGATCCGCTCGCCTGCGCATCTCGCAATCTGATGACAGACGACAACGGGGACCCGGCGTAATGCCGAGTCCCCGTCGTCGGGCGGATCCGATCCCGGATCAGCCCTCGTCGTCGATGTCGTCCGCGAGGCGCAGCGTGCGGAGCTCCTTGAGCGTCAGCGCCGTGCGCATCGCCGCGTCCGCCGCCTCGGCGCCCTTGTCCTCCTTGGAGCCCTCGAGGCCGGCGCGATCGAGGCCCTGCTGCTCGTCGTCAAGCGTGAGCACGCCGAACCCGACCGGCTTGCCGGTGTCGAGGGCGACCCGCGTGAGGCCGTCCGTCGCGGCCGAGGACACGAAGTCGAAGTGGGGCGTGCCGCCCCGGATCACGACGCCGAGCGCCACGACCGCGTCCGCGCCCGCGTCGAGCGCCGCCTTCGCGACCACGGGGAGCTCGAACGAGCCCGCCACGCGCACGAGGTGGTGCGTCGCCCCGGCCGCGTCGAGCGTGCGCTGAGCGCCCGCGATGAGGCCGTTCGTGATCTGCTCGTGCCAGGTGCCGGCGACGATCACGACATCCAGTCCCGATCCGTCGACGGTCGCCCGCTCCGGCGATCCTGTTCCACTCATCTGCTGTTCCCCCTCTTGTCGGCGCCGATCCCCATCAGCGCTGCCCGCCGTCGGTCATGCGGGCGATCGCCTCGGCGAGCTGTTCCTCGCCGATGATGTGTCCCATCCGGTCGCGCTTCGTCTCCAGGTACTGGTGGTTGTTCGGTCCGACGCCCACGATCAGCGGAACCTGCTCGACGACGTCGAGGCCGAAACCACGCAGCTGAGCCACCTTATCCGTGTTGTTCGTGAGCAGGCGGATCTTGTCGATCCCGAGGTCGGCGAGGATTCCCGCAGCCGCCGCGTAGTCGCGCGCGTCGGCGGGGAGCCCGAGCGCCGTGTTGGCGTCGACGGTGTCGAGGCCGCGCTCCTGCAGCGCGTAGGCGCGCAGCTTGTTGATGAGGCCGATGCCGCGCCCCTCGTGACCGCGCATGTAGATGACGACGCCGCCGTCCTGCTCGATCGCGTCGAGCGCCGCTTCGAGCTGCGGGCCGCACTCGCACTTGAGCGACCCGAAGGCCTCGCCCGTCAGGCACTCCGAGTGGACGCGCACGAGCGGGGCCTCGGCCGAGAGGTCGCCCGAGACGACGGCGATGTGGTCGGTGCCGGTCTGCCGGTCCTTGTACGCCAGGAAGCGGAAGGTCCCGTGCGCCGTCGGCACGGTCGCATCGGCGCGAAGGCTCACCTGGCGGCGCGCCACCGGGTGGTCGCCGTCGCGGGGCTCCTTCTCGTCAAGGTAGGCGATGAGCTGCTCGATCGTGATGACCGGGATCCCCTCGCGGCGTCCCAGCTCGACGAGCCCCGGCATCCGCATCATGCTGCCGTCCTCGGCGACGAGCTCGCCGATCACGCCGACCGGTGCGAGACCCGCCAGTCGCATCAGCTCGACCGATGCCTCGGTGTGGCCGGCGCGATCGCGCACGCCTCCGGGAACCGCGCGCAGCGGCAGGACGTGGCCCGGCCGGATCAGGTCGGTCGCGGTCGACGACGGGTCGGCGAGCACGTTGAGGGTGTGCGCGCGGTCTGCCGCGCTGATTCCCGTCGTCACGCCCACGGCGGCGTCCACGCTCACGGTGTAGGCGGTGGAGCGGGCGTCCTCGTTGTGCTCGACCATCGGCGGCAGATCGAGGCGGTCCGCGTACTCCTGGGGCATGGGTGCGCAGAGGAAGCCGGATGACCAGCGCACGGCCCACGCGACCCACTCGGGCGAGGCGAGCTCGGCGGACAGTACGACGTCGCCCTCGTTCTCGCGGTCTTCGTCGTCGGCGACGATCACCGGACGTCCCGCGCGGAGCGCATCCAGTGCCTCGTCGATCGAGGCGAGCGAGCTCGTGCTCACCGTGTCGTCGGTGTTCAGGCTCATCGGGAGCCTCCTTCTGTGCGGCTGCCCATGGCCGGAGCCGGGGCGAGTGTCGGGTCGAGGATCGAATAGTCGGCGGCGGGGACCTCGGTGGTCGCGAACGACCACGGGCGCGGGTCCTCGGGCGCGCTCGCACCGAAGGCGAGCAGGCGCTGGACGTGGCGGGCGAGGATGTCGGTCTCGAGGTTGACGCGGTCTCCGGCGAGGCGCTCGCCGAGCGTCGTCGCCGTGAGCGTCTCGGGGATGAGCGAGACCTCGAACCACGGGTCGGCGACGCCGGCCGCGCTCACCGCGCTGACCGTCAGCGAGACGCCGTCGACGGCGATCGAGCCCTTGTCCACCACGAGCGGGGCGAGGTGCCCCGGCAGCCCGATCCGCACGACGCGCCACTGCGCGCCGGGACGCACCTCGCGGACCACGCCGGTGCCGTCGATGTGGCCCTGCACGATGTGCCCGCCGAGGCGGCCTCCCGCGGCGGTCGCGCGCTCGAGGTTCACAGGCGTCCCCTCCCGCGCGGCATCGAGCGTCGACATGTCGAGCGTCTGGCGCATGACGTCGGCGGTGAAGCCGTCGGCGGTCCAGTCGACGACCGTCAGACAGACACCGCTCACGGCGATCGAGTCGCCGTGCTGCACGCCCTCGATCGAACGCGGCGCGTGAAGCGTGAGGCGCACGCCGTCGCCGGAGGGCTCGATGGCCGTGATGCGGCCGATCTCCTCGATGATCCCGGTGAACATCAGGCGGCTCCTTCTGTCGGTGCGGTCGCGGGCGGGTCCTGCTCCGCGACGGGGTGTTCTCTCGTGTTGTGCTCGGCGGCGTCGCGGAGCTCCGCGACGTAGAGGATGTCGTCGCCCAGGGCGTCGGTCTCGGTCACCCGCAGCCGCAGGGCCTGGTCGATCGACGGCACGCCCACATCGGCGAGCGCGACGCGGGGTCCGCCGAGGATGACGGGGGCGACGTAGGCGAGGACGCGATCGGCGAGGCCGGCGGCGATGAACGCGCTGGCGAGCGTCGGTCCGCCCTCGACGAACACACGGTGAAGGCCCTGGTCCCACAGATCGGCGAGCACGAAGTCGAGGTCGTGGGTGTCGTAGAACAGGGGCTCCCGCGGGTGCGAGCGCACGGTCGCGTCGGCCGGCGTCTCGCGCGCGCCGATCACCACGGGCACTGGCTGCTCAGGACGCAGCGCGTCGCCGTCGCGGGCGGTGAGCGCCGGGTCGTCGGCGAGCACCGTGCCCGTGCCGACGACGATCGCGTCCGCCTGCGCGCGACGGGCGTGGACGTCGGCGCGCGCCTGCGGCCCGGTGATCCACTGGCTGGAGCCGTCCGCGGCGGCGGCGCGGCCGTCGAGGCTCTGCGCCCACTTCACCGTCACGTGCGGACGGCCGAGGCGGGTGGCGGTGAGCCACGGGCCGATCAGGGCCGCCGCCTCGTCGCGCAGCACGCCCGCCTCGACGTCGACGCCGTGGGCGCGAAGGCGCTCGGCGCCTCCGCCCGAGACCTCGCCCGGGTCGTCCAGCGCGTACACGACCCGCGCGACACCCGCGCGGATCAGCGCTTCGGCGCAGGGGCCCGTCCGGCCGGTGTGGTTGCACGGCTCGAGCGTGACGACCGCGGTCGCGCCTTGGGCGCCGCCCTCGGCAAGCCGGCTCAGCGCATCGACCTCGGCGTGTGCCGTGCCGGCGCCGCGGTGCCAGCCCTCGGCGAGGATCTCGCCCTCGGGGGAGAGGAGGACGGCGCCGACCTGGGGGTTGCGGCTGCGGGGCCCGCGCTGCGCGAGCTCGAGGGCGCGACTCATCGCGCGCTCCTCCACGGGGCTGTGCGCCATCCGACCCTCCTCGATGAAACCCGGGGTCGAACATCGCCGATGCTCGGGAGATCGCGCGGTCGGCTGACCGCGACAGACCTCCGTGCTGCCTCCCATCCGGACTCGCGCGACTGTCGTCGCACATCACCGTCGGTCCCGGAATTCCACCGGATCAGCGTGGCGTCCAGGGGACGCTTCGGCTCGCGGACTGTCACCGCCGGTTCGGATTCTCACCGACCCCGGAGCACGTGTTGCTGCACTCAGGTTATCCGAACGCATCCGGGTCGGATCCATTCCCGTCATCCGGTCAGGATGATGACGCTTCCTGAGCGTCCGAGTGGGCGTGGTGGGCGCCGGCGGCGCCGACATAGGGCGAGAGGAACTCGGCGATGTCGGCGTAGATCGCCGCCTCGACGTCCGGCGGGGCGACCGTATGAGTCATCGGGTACTCGCGTGCACGCGCTGGCGAGCCGCCGGAGGCGATGGCCGCGCAGAGCTCGTGACCCCCCATCGCGATCTCGTCGTACGCCGCGATCACCGCGAGCGTGGGCGGCATGCCGGGCAACTCGTCGGCCACACCGGGCGAGACCCATCGGTCGTCGGCCGCGACGGCATCGCCCAGGTAACCGCGCAGCTGTCGCTGTCGCATCTCCCAGCCGTGGGGGTTCGCGCGCATGGTGGGCGGTGCACGATGCAGCAGCATCGACGGCGCGATCAGCACGAGTGCGGCGAGCCGGTGCGCCGGATGCGCGGCGGCATCGGCCATGGCCGCGACCGTCGCGATGTTCGAGCCCGACGATGTGCCCACGAGAGCGAGACGGGCGGGATCGATGTCGGCCGCGATGCGGCCGTGGCGGACCGCGTCAAGCACACAGAGAGCATCGATGATGGCGGCCGGGAACGGGTGCTCAGGGGCGAGCCGATGGTCGATGCTGAGCACTGTCGCGCCGGTCGCGCGCGCGAGATGCTCGATGAGGAGCTCGTCGATGCGCGTGGCGGCGTCGCCCCCGCCCATCCAGAACGCCCCACCGTGCAGCTGCAGGATCGCGCCTCCACTCGGCCTGGCCGGGGCGGTCAGCGTGACGCGCACAGGCGCGGGCACGCCGGGCACGCGCGGACCGGGCCCGGCGGGGGTCCGCCCATCCAGCTGCCGTACGACCTCGCCGATGCTGTGCGCCGCCGGCACCGGCAGCTCGAACGTGCTTCGCACGAGCGGGGAGTCGTCGTGTGCGAGGATCTCGCTCGCGGTCGACCCGAACAGTCGCTGGGCCGCACGATCGACCGCGGCGCGATGAGCGACGGCATGAGCGTCGGCGGCGTGCCGGGCGGACTCGACCCTGCCTCGCCAATCGTCGATGGCCTCGCCGGGAGACGGCGCGGCGGGCGGCTGTGCCGGCGCCGTTCGTCCTCGCTCGCGCGCGGCGGCCTCGAACAGCAGGCGCACCCGCTCGTCCGGAATCATCACGTCGTGACCCCTTCGACGAGCGCGGGGACCAGCAGCACACGCTCGAGCGGAGCGCTCTCGCTCCGCATCAGGGCGATCAGCCGCTCCGCGCCGAGGCGGCCCGACTCCGCAAGGGGCTGCCGGATGGTCGTGAGCCCGAGCGCCTCCACGATGTCGCCGCCGTCCCAGCCCATCACGCCGACCCGCCCGGGGACGTCGATGCCCCGATCGCGCAGCCCGGCGATCACGCCCGCGGCGAGCGTGTCGTGCCCGGCGAGCACACCCACACGCGCCTCGCGCGACATGGAGGCGATCACGTCCGCCGCGCTCCTGCCCGCCGCGACGTCGCCAGAGCGGGCCGTGATGCGTCGTACGTGCTCCTCCTCCACGCCGTGCTGCTCGAGCACGCGCAGGAAGCCCGACAGGCGCCGCTTGCCCTGCGAGATGTAGTCGTTCGACACTTGGCCCTCGGTCACATAGACGAAGCGCTCGAAGCCCCTGGCCAGCAGGTGCTCACCGGCGAGCCGGGTGCCGTGTGCCTCGTCGAGCACGACGGACGAGAACCGGGGATGGGTGGAGTCGATCAGCACCGTCGGCAGCTCCCGATCGAGGATCCGCTCACCCAGGCCGGTGTCGACGGGGATGCCCATGATGAGCAGGCCGTCGAGGCGGGCGGAGAACGGCAGCGACGCCAGACGAGGCGAGGGGGAGCGGCTTGCAGAGGGGTGGTCGATGACGACGGCATCGACCCGGTCGCCGCCGATCACCTCGAGGATGCCGTTGAGGCGCGCCGCGTACGAGGGGTAGGCGCGGAACGGTGCGATCACCCCGAGCCGCTTGCTCGCGGAGGGCGCCTTGTCGTTGGACGCCGAATGCGGGACGTACCCCAGCCGGTCGGCCGACCGCAGCACGCGGCTGCGCGTCTCGGCCGCGACGCGAGCGGGCCGATTCATGGTGTTCGAGACGGTGGCGATGGAGACCCCGGCGTCCTCGGCGACATCGCGGATCGTGACGGCGCGGGTCACGCCATGTATCTCTCTGTCGTGAGCGATCGGCGTCGCTGAACTGCCGGATCCGGGATCGGCGCGGCCTCGAGCAGCGAGCGTGTATACGCGTGCTGCGGGTCCAGGATCACATCGTGCGCGGTGCCGCGCTCGACGATCGTGCCCCGGTGCATCACCGCGACATCGTCGCAGAAGCTGCGCACGACCGACAGATCGTGCGAGATGAAGAGGTAGGCGATGCCCAGGTCGTCCTGCAGCTCGGTGAGCAGTGAGAGAACCTGTTCCTGCACCGTCAGGTCCAGCGCGCTGACGGGCTCGTCGCAGACGATCAGCTCGGGCCGCAGCACGATCGCCCGCGCGATCGCGACGCGCTGGCGCTGCCCGCCGGAGAACTGTGCGGGATAGCGGTCGACCGCGCCGGCCGGCAGCCCGACCCGCTCCAGCGCCTCGCGAACCAGGCGCCGCGCGTCCGACTGGCTCTTGCCGTGCGCGAGTACGAGAGGCTCAGTGAGCGTCGAGCCGATCGTGCGCACCGGGTTCAGCGACCCGTACGGATCCTGGAAGATGATCTGCGCGCGACGGCTCAGCTCACGCCGTCGCTGCCGGGACGCCCCGGCCAGTTCGTCCTCGCCGAGACGGATGCTTCCCGATGCCGTCGGCACGAGTCCGACGATCGCGTTGCCCACGCTCGACTTGCCGGATCCGGATTCGCCGATCAGGCCGAGTGTCCTTCCCCGGTCGATGTCGAGGTCGATGCCCTTCACGGCCGTCATCCGTGACGCGCGCCCCCGTGCGTCGCGGCCGGTGTACTCGATCTCGAGATCCCGGACCGAGAGCAGCCGCTCTGTGCGCGGGCGCACCGGATGGATCTCCAGCCGGGCAGGGTCGGCGGCGAGCATCGCCCGCGTGTGGGGGTGCTCCGGCGCCGTGAAGATCTCGTCGACGGGGGCCTCCTCCACGATCCGCCCGTCGCGCAGCACGATGACGCGGTCGGCGATGTCCGCGACGACGCCCCAGTCGTGCGTGACGAGCAGCAGCGACATCGAGTCGTCGTCGTCGCACAGATCGTGCAGCAGCGCGAGGATCTCGGCCTGGACGGTCACATCGAGCGCGGTCGTCGGCTCGTCGGCGATCAGGATCCGCGGACGTGCGCTGAGCGCCGCGGCGATGACGACGCGCTGGGCCATGCCGCCCGACAGCTGGTGCGGGTAGCGTCGCGCGACGGCCTCGGGATCGGGGATCCGCACGCGCTCGAGCAGTTCGAGCGCGTGGGTGCGCGCCGTCGCCTTGTCGACGCCCTGATGCAGCCGGATCAGCTGCACCAGCAGATCGCCGACGCGCATCGACGGGTCGAGCGACGGCTGGGGGTCCTGCGTGATGTAGCCGAACAGCCGCGAGCGCAGCCGCCGCATCTTCTCGGCATCGTCCGCGACGACCTCCTGCCCGTCCACCACGATGCGGCCGGAGGCGACGCGCGTGCCGCGGCTGAGGCCGAGCAGCGCGAGCGACGTGATCGACTTCCCCGATCCGGACTCGCCCACCAGGCACAGCGTCTCGCCGCGTCGCAGATCGAACGAGACGTCCTCGACCAGGGTGACGGGTCCGGCGGGGCCGTCGACGACGATCGTGAGGCCGCTCACCTCGAGAATGCCGTGTGCCTCGGGCGATTCGGGTACCGCGCGCGAGGCGGGCTCGGGACGAGCGCCGCGCGACGGGCGCGGCCGACGGGACGTGCCCGTCCACCGCTCGGCCACCGTGTCGCGCACGCTGTCGCCCACGAGCATGAGCGCCATGATCGTGACGATGATCACGCCGCCGGTCGGCACCAGCAGCCACGGCGAACGGCTGATGTTCTCGCTGGCGGTCTGCACCATGTTGCCCCAGCTCGGCGCGGGCGGCTTGACGCCGAACCCGAGGTAGCCGAGCCCGGTCTCGGAGATGATGACCGCGCCGGCGAAGATCGTTGCCTGCACGATGATCGGCCCCGCGAGGCGAGGCAGCACGTGGCGGATCGTGATCTGGGCTTCGGTGAGGCCCATGGTGCGGGCGCCCCGCACGAACAGCTCGTTGCGGATGGTGCGGGTGGTGCCGCGCACGACGCGCACCAGGAGCGGGCTGGTGAGCACGCCGAACGAGATCATCGCGACCGACATGTTGCCCGGGACGATCGAGAGCATCACGAGCAGGATGATGAACGCGGGCACGCTCAGCAGGATCTCGGCGGCCCGCATGATGACCGTGTCGAGCACGCCCCGCGCCATCCCGGCCGCGAGCCCGAGGGTGATGCCGACGAGGAGGAACACCGCGAGTGCCTGCGCGACACCGGCCAGCGTCGCCTGGCCGCCGTAGAGCAGGCGCGACAGCACATCCCGGCCGAGGTCGTCTGTTCCCAGCGGATGGGCGAGCGACGGGCCCGCGAGCGTGTCCGTCAGGTTCTGCGCCACGGGTGAGTACGGCGCGAGCACGGGCGCGAAGCTCACCGCGATCACGAGAGCCAGCACGATCGTCGTGCAGATCACGAACTGCGGGCGCGCCAGCAGAAGCGCCCACAGGGGCCGGACGACCCGGGTGTCGCGGGGCTGGCGGACCGCCTCCGTGCGATCCTCGGCGGGCTTGGTCATGCGGTTTCCTTCACATTCAGCCGGGCGTACACGAGCTCGACGACGAGGTTCGTCAGGATGATCACGATCGTGAAGATCAGCGTGATGGCCTGCACCACGGGGATGTCGTGCAGCAGCGTGGCGTTCACGGAGTATCCGGCGAAGCCGGGGATCACGAAGACGCTCTCGACCAGCACGGTTCCGCTGGTCAGACCGATCATCTTCATGCCCAGGATCGTCACGATGGGCACCGCGGCCCCGCGCAGGGCATGGCGCCACAGGATGCGGCGCTCGCTCACGCCGTGCGCGCGCAGCAGCACGATGTAAGGCTGCGACAGCTGCTCGGCGACGGCATCGCGCGTCTGCTTCGCGAGCAGCGCGGTACCGCCGATCGTGAGCGTGACGATCGGCAGGATCATGTGGGACAACCAGGGTCCGAGGCCGTCGATCAGCGGCGTGTACCCGCTCGTGGGAACGACGCCGAGCTGCACCGCGAACACGCTCGCGAGCACGAGTCCGATCCAGAAGCTGGGCACCGCCGACCCGATCACGCTTCCCACGTCGGCGGCCTTGCCCACCACACCCGGTCGCGCTGCGCCGACGACGCCGAGGACGATGCCGAGGATCGACGCGCACACGAAGGTGCAGACGATGAGCGCCAGGGTGGGCTCGAGGCGATCGGCGAGTACCTGCATCACCGGCACGCCGCTCACGACCGAATCGCCGAGATCGCCCTGGAACAGGCCGCCGAGCCAGCGGGCGTACTGCTGCCAGAGCGGCAGGTCGAGGCCGAGCTCGCCGCGCACCTGCTCATAGCGCTCCTGCGACGCCGTCGGACCGACGATCGCGCGGGCGGCATCGCCGGGCGTCAGCGAGACCAGCACGAAGATCAGCGCCGAGATGACGAAGAACAGGATGACGCTCATGACGAGCCAATTGACGAAGCGCCGCAGTGGCACGGGTCCTCCTCCAGATCGGGAGCGGTGGGACGAGCGTGGGACGGAGCGGACCGGAGGGATCCGCCCCGCCCCGCGGTCACTCGGCCGGGGCGATGTCGGACAGTGGCACCTGCGGGCGCGCCTCGCTCACTTCCACGGGAGCGATCGTGTCGGTGGCGAAGTAGAACACCGGAGCGAAAACCACCGGAGCGAACCAGGCATCCTCCACGAGCTCCGTGGTGATCTGCTCGTAAAGCGCGGTCGCCTCCGCCGCGGGCGCGGCCACGGCTTCCGCGTATGCCGCCTCGATCGAGTCGCTCGTGGAGCCAAGGGGGTTGAAGATCGCGTCGGGACCGAACAGCCCGTCGTACTCCATCGGCAGCGGCTGCGACCCGTACCCGATGCCCGCGGCCGGATAGGTGCCGCCCGTCATGAGCTCGAAGTACTCGGGACCAGGCCGCGACTCGAGCTCCAGCGTGATGCCGACCTGCGAGAGCTGTTCGACGTACACCTGCGCGAGCGTGGCGGCGGTGGCCGACGTACTGGCGATCACGGGCAGCGTGAACCCGTCCGGGTAGCCGGCCTCGGCCAGCAGCTCGCGGGCCCGCTCCTGATCGAACGGGTAGTGCTGCTCGAGGCTCTCGACGTATCCGGGCTCGCTCGGCACCATCACCTGCTCGGTCGGGAACCCGTACTCGCCCAGGAGCGCGTCCGAGATGCCCTCGCGATCGAGCGCGTAGTTGATTGCCTGGCGCACACGCACGTCGCCCAGCGGCGAGCCCAGCTCGCCGTCGCGATCCAACAGGCTCAGGCCGTACGCGATGGTGGGCGCGAACAGCACGTCCAGGCCCGCGGACTCGGCCGATCCGGCCGTCGCGAGGTCGCCGACGGCGTAGTCGATCTCCCCGGCCTGCAGCGCGTTCAGCCGCTGCTCCGGGTTCTCCATCACCTGGATGACGATCTCATCCCAGTGTTGGCGGTCCGCGTCCCAGTAGTCGTCACGCGCCTCGTACACATAGCGCGACCCCGCGACGGTCTGCGTCGCGTCCAGAGCGTACGGACCGGCACCGGCCGTGGTCGTCGCCAGCCCTTCGGGGTCGTCGGCCAGAGCCTCCGGCGAGACCATCATGCCGGCCACCCACGTCTGCGTCAGCGCCTGGGGCGCGAGCGGGTGCGGGGTGTCCCACGTGATCCGCACCGTGTCGTCGTCGACCTTCTCGTAGGCCCCGCCGTTGACGAGCGTCGCGACGTTGCTGCGACCCGTGTCGAGGTGCTCGAAGTTCGCGATCACGGCGTCTGCGTCGAGCTGCGCGCCGTCGGAGAAGGTCACATCGTCGCGGACCGTGATCTCGAAGACGCGGTTCTGGTCGTCGACGAATCCCCACTCGGTCGCCAGCCCGGGGCTGAGCGTGCCGTCGAGCTCGACGCGGATGAGCGCGTCGTACGCGGGCTGCGCGAATGGGCTCGTCGACTGCTCCATGTTCGCGGGATCGAGGCTCGACGGGGGAGCGGCGAGGCCGATCGTGAGAGTGCCGCGGGCGGAGCCGCTGTCGTCGGCCTTCGACGACGCGCAGCCCGAAGCCGCGATGCCGATCGTGACCAGCGTGGCGGTGACGGCGAGCGTTCGGCGCGGTGTCGCGGCGCGGTGCGCGCCGGCCCGGGATGCCGCACGCATGGGTGAAGCGGACATGAGACCTCCTCGTCTGATGCGGCGGCCTTCACGTGGCCATCGCGTCCCTGTGCCGGGAAGTCAATCAGGGCCTCGACACCCTGCAAAACACTTTATGTGAACAGTTTTACATCCACCCGGCGCACGGCACCGCCAGGATCCAGGGACGCGCTACTTGAGCAGGCGCGACAGTCGCCGGTCGGCGAGTACTTTGCCGCCCGTCTGGCACGTCGGGCAGTATTCGAAGCTGCGGTCGGCGAGGAACACGCTGCGTACGGTGTCGCTGCACACCGGGCATTCCTCGCCCGCCCGCGCGTGCACGCTCATGCCGCGGCGCTTCGCGTCCTTCAGCTCCGCCGGCGGGCGACCGCGGGCGGCGGCGACCGCGTCTGTCAGTGTCTCGCGCATCGCGACGTACAGCCGGTCGACGTCGTCGGAGCCGAGGTTGGCAGCGAGCGCGTAGGGGGACATCCGGGCGGCGTGCAGGATCTCGTCCGAGTACGCGTTGCCGATGCCGGCGACCGTCTGCTGATCGCGCAGCACGCCCTTGATCTGCGTGCGGCGCCCGGCGAGCAGGCCGGCGAGGGTGTCGCGGGTGAAGGCGTCGTCCAACGGGTCGGGGCCGAGCCGCGCGACGCCCGGCACCTCGGCGGGGTCGCGGACGACATACACCGCGAGCGACTTCTTCGTGCCCGCCTCGGTGAGGTCGAAGCCGGAACCGTCGGCGAATCCGATGCGCAGCGCGATCGGCGAGCGGCCGGGTTTGATCACCGTTGCGGGCAGTGCGTCGTGCCACCGCAGCCACCCCGCCTTGGCAAGGTGGAAGACGAGGTGGAGGTCGCCGGCAGCGACGTCGACGAACTTGCCGTGCCGCTCGACTCCGCTCACCGCGCTGCCGACGAGCGCGTCGAGCCGCGGATCGAACGTCTTCAGCGCGGCGATCTGCGCGAGCCGCGCCGAGGCGATCTCGAGACCGCCGATCCTGGCGCGCAGGAACTCGACGAGACCCTCGACCTCGGGCATCTCCGGCATGCGGACCATCCTGCCTCGCCGTGGGTCGCGCGCACAACGCGGCCCGCACCGAGAGCGGTGCGGGCCGCGGCGCGCGGGGTCAGACCGGCGGTGTCTCGCCAGGCCGCGTGACCGGCGGGGTCGGCGGCACAGGCGGGACCGGCGGCACGTCGTGTGCGGCCGGGTTCGGCCGGGTCGGCGCGGTCGCGGGCCCGCTCGGCGCGCCGTCCGTCCGGGTGGCAGCCGCCGGGGCCGGGGCCTTCGCCGCCTCATGCGAGAGCGCGCCGAGCCAGCCCTCCCAGCGGGACTGCATCGGCTTGATGAGCCCACCGCCGACACCCACGACGACCACGCCGACGATGGCGGCGAGCACGGCGATGAGGATGGGCATCGTGACGGTGACGGCGACGCCGATCTGGTTCAGCGCGGCGATGACCCCGAGCGCGATGATCGCGATCACGACGATCCGCGTCAGAAGCGGCCCGAACGAGAACCTCGACAGGACCGGACGCAGCAGATCGCCGACGACGTTCGCGATCGCCGAGACGACGATCACGATGACGACCGCGACGAGGGCGCTCGGGATGAACGCCACGATGTCGTTCACGATCTGAGACACGGGGTTGTCCTGGCCGAACGCGCCGAGCGCGAGCTGCAGCGTGATGAGCAGGATGAAGTAGTAGATCAGCTTCAGCAGCAGATCGATCGGGCTGATGCCCGTCGGGGCGAGCAGTTTCGTCAGGCCCGACCTGTCGAGCATGCGCTGGAACCCGATCTTGTTCAGCAGGAACGTGAGCGCCTTGACGACGCCCTTCGCGATCAGCCATCCGATCAGCAGGATGACCAGGAACACGATGAGCTGCAGCACGAACGCGCCGACTCCGGCGAGCGTCGCGCCCAGCCCGGCTCCGATACCACGTGAACGCCCAGGCGGGGGTATCGTGCCCGATCGGGGCGCGGAATGCCCTGGCTGCGGGTCAGATCGCCCAGGCCTGAGGCGTGCGGGGATCGGTGGAGAGGAGCCCCGCGATCCAGCCGTCGACACGCGGGCCATGCCCGGCGAGGCCCCGACGGCGGATGCCCTCGAGCCGGAAGCCGAGGTCCTGCGCCACCCGCGCCGACGCCGTGTTCCCCACGACCGCGTGCCACTCGAGGCGCTCGAGCCGCAGAGGGCCGAACGCGAAGTCGACGACGGTGCGCGCGGCCTCGCCCATGTAGCCGCGACCGCGGCCCTGCGCCGCCAGCCAGTACCCGAGCTCGGCGGCGCCGTCCTTGATCCGGTGCAGCCCGATCATCCCCGCGAGCCCCGAGGCGTCGCGGATCGCCCAGACCAGCTCGGATCCGACGTCCCACCAGTGGGCCGCGAGTGCGACGAACTTCTCGGCGTCCTCGCGTGCGTATGGCGAGGGGACCGTCGTGTACTGCTGGATCAGCGGATCCTGGCAGGCGTCGAAGATCGCGTCGACGTCCGCGTCGACGGGGCGCGAGAGTGTGAGGCGGGCGGTCCGGAGGACGACCGGCTCACCCACGACGGAGAAGACCCACGCGCTCGTAGACGGTGGCGAGGGTCGCGTCGGCGACCTCGGCCGCGCGGTCGGCGTTCGCGGCGAGGACGCGGTCGAGCTCGGCCGGGTCGTCGAGCAGCTCGAGCGCGCGGGCGCGCACCGGCTCGAACTCGGCCACGACGACGTCGCGCAGGCCCTTCTTGAAGTCGCCGTAGCCGCGGCCCGCGTACTCGTCCTCGATCTCGGGGATCGGACGCCCCGAGAGGGCCGCGTAGATCGTGAGCAGGTTCGAGACGCCGGGCTTCTCGGCGCGGTCGTAGCGCACCGACCCCTCGCTGTCGGTGACCGCGCGCATGATCTTCTTCGCGGTCACGCTCGGCTCGTCCAGCAGCCACAGCACGCCGGCGTGCGACTCGGCCGACTTCGACATCTTCGACGTCGGATCCTGCAGGTCGTAGATGCGCGCGGTCTCGGCCTGGATCACCGGCTTCGGCACCACGAACGTGTCGCCGAAGCGCGAGTTGAAGCGCTCGGCCAGGTCGCGCGTCAGCTCGACGTGCTGCTTCTGGTCGTCGCCGACGGGCACCACATCCGTCTGGTACAGCAGGATGTCCGCCGCCATCAGGATGGGGTACGTGAACAGGCCCACGCTGGTCGCGTCCGCGCCCTGCTTCTGCGACTTGTCCTTGAACTGCGTCATCCGGCCGGCCTCGCCGAAGCCCGTGATGGTCGACAGGATCCACGCCAGCTCGGCGTGCGCGCGCACGTGCGACTGCACGTACAGGGTCGAGCGCGACGGCTCGATCCCCGCCGCGATGTACTGCGCCGCCGTGCGACGGGTCTTCTCCCGCAGGTGCTCCGGGTCCTGCGCCACCGTGATGGCGTGCAGGTCGACGACCGAGAAGAATGCGTCGTACTCGTCCTGCATGCCGCGCCACTGCAGGAGAGCCCCGATGTAGTTGCCGATCTGGAGCGAATCGGCGGAGGGCTGCATTCCGGAGTAGAGGCGCTGCTTGGTCACCCGTTGAGTCTATTTGCTCGCTTCGCTCGCGCCGCGCGCTGATCGATCGCTCGCCCGACGCTCCGCGCCGGGACTCGCGATCGATGACACGTCGCTCCGCTCCGTCCGGGGCGCGCTGGTGGGCCGCTTCGCGGCACGCTCGCTTCGCTCGCACGTGGTCGGAACAGCAGCGTCGGGATCCGGAGCAGGCGTTCTCGGTGTGTCAGTCGACGGTGTAGTCCGCCACCACGGGGGAATGGTCGCTCCAGCGGGTGTCGTAGGACGGGGCGCGGTCGACCCGATAGCCCGAGGCGCGCGGCGCCAGCGCGGGGGAGGCCAGGTGGTAGTCGATGCGCCAGCCCGAGTCGTTGTCGAACGCCTTGCCGCGCATGGACCACCACGAGTACGGGCCGTCGACCTCGCCCGCGGCCGCCCGGCCCACGTCGACCCAGCCGAGACCCGTGGCGCCCGCGCTGAAGGCACGGGTGTCGCTGCGCTCGTAGCCGAGACCACGCCCGATGCCCTCCTGGCCGGTCACGGGCTCGCCCGCGGCGGTCAGGAAGCGGTCGAAGTACGCCCGCTCGCGCGGCAGGAAGCCGGCCTTGGTGACGTTGCCCTTCCAGTTGCGGATGTCGAACGGCCGGTGCCCGACGTTCAGGTCGCCGGTCACGAGGGCGAGACCGCCGTCGGCGGACAGCTCCGGCAGCCGGCGCTCCATCGCGTCGAGGAACGCCCACTTGGGATCCTGCTTCGCCGGGGTCTCTGCCTCACCCGTGGGCACGTATGCGCTGACGACGGTCAGTGTCTCGTCCCCGAACTCGAAGTCGGCCTCGATCCAGCGGCCGTTGGACTCGAGCGCGTCGTCGCCGAGCTCGACGCGCGAGATCGAGCACTCCTCGCGGCTCGCGATCGCGACGCCCGCGCGGCCCTTCTGCAGCGACGCGTCGGCCACGATACGCCACCCCGGCAGCGCCGCCTCGAGGTGCTCGAGCTCGGCGCGCACCTCCTGCAGCGTGATGATGTCGGGCTGCGCGGCCTCGACCCACGCGCCCATCCCGTTGCGGGCGGCGGCCCGGATCCCGTTGACGTTGACAGAGGCGATGCGGACCGAACGAGGCATGCCCTAAACGTAACAAGGACCCCCGACATCACGTCCTGCCGTGGAATCCGTCTCTGCACAGTGGAATAGCATGCGCAGGGTGCGCGGTCTTCGAGGGCAGGGTGGCAAGGCGGGCTCCGTCGCGATCGATGTCGTGACGGGGCTCTACGCGCTCGCGCTCGCCGCGTCGGGAGTCATGCTCACGTTCGTCGCCATTGCGGATGGGCTCTCCCTCGCGGTCATCGCTGCTCTCGGGGCGACTTCCGCGGCGGCGCAGTTCGTCTCGCGCGTCGCGGTCGGGGCGCTGTACCGCGTGGCGACCGATCGTGTGATCATGGCGGGCGCCCTCGGGATGCTTGCGGCTTCGATGGTCCTTGTGCTGGCGGCGCCTGGGGTCACAGGGCTCGTGCTCGCCCAGGTCCTGCAGGGTGTCTCGAGGGCGTGCTTCTGGAGTGGCTCGCAGGTGCATGTGATCCGGATCGCGGCCCGACCCGCTCCGCGAATGGCTCGCAACCAGTTCATCGCCAACGGGCTCGGCGCGCTCGGCCCGATGCTCGCGGGCGCGCTGGCGGACGGTGGCCCGCGATCCGCAGCCGTCCCGATCGCTGTCGTCGCTGTGCTGGGCGCGGGGCTGTGCGCGCTGTTGGCGCCGCTGCCGCTCTTCGAGCGCGTGCCGAAGAGCGCCGACAACCGCATCTGGCGGTACCGCGACGTGAGGGTCGGATCCCTGGGAAGCCTCGCGGCAGGGGGCTTCAATGCGATCCTCGTCACGTTCGTCCCGGTGCTGTTCGACGATGTCGGATGGTCGGAGGCGGATGTGGGGCTGCTGGTCGGCACGGCGAACGGTGGGCTCGTGGTCGGCGCGCTGCTCGGTGGGTGGCTGCCACGCCGTCGCCACACGCCTGCACTCACGGCGATGACCGCGGCCATCGGGTTGGGTGTCGTCGCGCTCGCGGCGGCGGACGCGGCACCCGTCCTGTCGATCGCCGGCGTCGTCGGGGCGGGGATCGCGTCGGGTGTGGTCCTGACGCTCGGGCCGACGGTCGTGGCGGCGGCCGTCCCCGATCCTCAACGCGGTAGTGCCGTCGTGTTCGCGGGCGTCTTCCGTGCGGGCGCGCTCCTGGCCATGCCGCTTCTCGTGACGGCGGTCACGCTCGTCGCGCCGATGGCCATTGCCATGGCTGCGGGCGGGATCGCCGCGGGCGCGCCGGGAGTGCTCGCCGCCCTGATCCGTCCGCGCCGCGGCCGGTGAGCACCGCCGAGCGCGGACGGGGCATAGCGGCGGGGGTTGACACGGTCTCGTTCAATCAGAATCATGTTCTGCAAGACAGAAAGCGATGACGGCGGCGTTGTCGCTCCCTTCACAGACGCGCACAGTGGCGTGCGCGGAGAGGACGTAACGTGAGCATTCACGTCGTCGGAGTCATCGCGCTGGTCCTGGTGTTCGTACTCGGCACCGTGCGCCCCGTGAACATCGGCATCTTCGCTCTGATCGCGACATTCGCGATCGGCGTCACGATGGCAGGCGAGGATCCGAAGGAGGTGCTGGCCGGCTTCCCCGCGGACATCTTCGTGCTGCTCGTCGGCGTGACATACCTGTTCGGCCTCGCCTCGACCAATGGGACGCTGGAGTGGATCGTCGAACGCGCTGCCCGTGCGTTCGGAGATCGTCCGGCACTTGTCCCGTGGCTGATCTTCATCTTCTCGTCGCTGCCCACCATGGCGGGCGCCCTGGGCCCGGCCGGGGTCGCGATGCTCGCGCCGCTGTGCCTTCGGCTCGGCGAGCGCTACGGGCTCAGCCGGCGGATGTCCGCGCTCATGACCATGCACGGATCCTGCGCGGGCAACTTCTCGCCGATCAACGGGCTCGCGATCATCGCACAGCACGCGGCGGAGAACAACGGCCTGCACGTGTCGGGGACCGCGCTGTTCCTGGGCAACCTCGGGTACAACGTGGCTCTCGCGGTCGTCATCTACTTCGTCTTCGGCGGGCGCACCCTGATGCGCGATGCGCGTGCCCACCGCGTCGCGGTGAGCGAGCGCGTGCTCGTCGCTGCGGACGGCGCGACGATCGGCGCGACGGGCGCGGCGGTCACCGGTGGGACGTCCGCGGGTGGCCCGGCCAAGGGCGGGTTCACGGAGCTGCTCGGGCACCCGAAGACCCCGATCCGCCTCGATCAGGTGGTCACGCTGATCGTCATCATCGGCGTCGCGATCGCCGCGCTCGTGTTCGACTTCGATCTGGGCTTCGTCACGCTGGTGGCAGCGGCCCTGCTGCACTCGATCTTCGCGAACTACTTCGACGGCGCGGACAAGAAGATCGTCTGGTCCGTCGTCCTCCTGATCTGCGGCATCACCACCCTCGTGGGAGCCATGCAGCGCTTCGGCACCGTCGAGTGGATCGGGGGCGGACTCGCCGACATCGGCGCGCCGCTGCTCACGGCGTTCCTGCTGTGCCTCATCGGGGCCGTGACATCGGCGTTCGGCTCGAGTGCCGGGCTGATCGGCGTACTGGTGCCTCTCGCGGTGCCGTTCATCGCCATGGGCGGGATCGATGCCACGTGGGTGCTGGTCGCGCTCGTCATCTCCGCGACGGTGGTGGACGCGATGCCGTTCTCCTCGGTCGGCGCTCTGACGCTGTCGACCGCGCCGGAGGAGGAGCGCCCGAAGCTGTTCCGATTCATGCTCCTGTGGGGCGGGATCATGATCGTCACGGCGCCGGTCTTCACCTGGCTCGCCTTCATCCTCCCGGCGTCGCTGGCATGACCACCGACATGACGATCGCGAAGAGAGGGAACGACTCCATGGGCGAAGTGCGTGAGCAGGTCTCGCTGTCCTCCCGTGTGCTCGCCGCAGCCGGGCACGGGGATCTCGTCTGGGGGCACGCGTCGGCGCGGGATCCCGAGGGCCGCGGCATCTGGATCAAGGCCGCGGGGTGGGGACTGGACGAGATCACGCCGTCGCGCGTGCATCTCGTGGACGACGACGGCCGCCTCGTCGAGGGCGAGGGGCAGCCGCACAGCGAGTGCGCGATCCACTCCGAGGTGATGGCGGCGCGTCCGGACGTGGGGGCCGTCGTGCACACGCATCCGCCCCACGCGGTCGCGCTCGCCGCGACGGGACAGGAGCTGCGGCCGGTGAGCCACGCCGCGAACATGTTCGTTCCGCCCGCCGTGCCGCGCTTCACGCAGACGGCCGACCTCATCCTGACGCGCGAACTCGGCGCGGCGGTGGCGGCGGCGCTGGGCGAGGCGAAGGCGCTGTTCCTCGTGAACCACGGCATCGTCGCTGTCGGCCGGGACATCCGAGAGGCCACCGTGACGGCCGTGCTGCTCGAGCGGGCGTGCGAGCAGCAGATCCTCACGCACGCCGCCGGTGGATGGCCCAGCTGGTCCGCGGCCGAGGAGTCGCTCGCCAAGCGCGGGCACATCTATCACGAGGCCGCGCTCGCGAGCGTGTGGGACTACCTCGTGCGACGGCTGCCGGGAGAAGGAGCGCGCGGATGAGCCTGACCTTCACGATGGCCTGTCAGGCATACGACCGCATGGATCTGCTGCGCCGAGGCGCTGTTCGGCTCGGGGACGCGGAGGTCAACTTCCTCGATCTCCCGGTGGAGGAGACGTTCTTCCGCATGGCGCGGTTCCGCGAGTTCGACATCGCCGAGATGTCGCTGTCGTCCTACACGCTGAGTCTGAGCCGCGGAGCGCCGTTCGTCGCGATCCCCGTGTTCCCTTCGCGTGCGTTCCGGCACAGCGCGATCTACGTGCGCGAGGACTCCGAGATCACCGACGCCGCGCAGCTCGCAGGCCGCGCGGTCGGAGTCCCCGAGTACCAGATCACGGCCGCCGTCTGGATCCGGGGCATCCTCGCGGAGCACCACGGGCTGCCTGTCTCGTCCGTGTCGTACCGCACAGGGGGCCTGGACGAGCCGGGCCGTTACGAGAAGATCGCTCTCGACCTGCCCGACGATGTCTCCGTGACCCCGATCTCCGAAGGCCGGACGCTGTCGCAGATGCTGCTCGACGGCGAAATCGACGCGATCCACAGCGCGCGCAATCCTGGCCCGTACAACGCACCCGGCCATGGCGGCATACGGCGACTGTTCCCGGACACCGAGGCGGTGGAGCGGGACTACTTCGCGCGCACCGGGATCTTCCCGATCATGCACGTCCTGGTGGTGCGCCGCGACGTCTATGAACAGCACCGGTGGCTGCCGCGGGAGCTGATGAAAGCCGCGGAGCTCTCCAAGCGGGTGGGGCTCGCGGGGATCGACGAGACCGCGGCGCTGAGGTTCGCCCTGCCCTGGCTGTGGGCGGAGGTGGAGCGCACACGCGAGGCACTCGGCGACGACTGGTGGCCGTACGGGCTGGAGGCGAATCGCCACGTGCTGGACACCTTCCTGCGGTACTCACATGAGCAGGGGCTCGCGCCCGAGCGCTATCGCGCCGAGGACCTGTTCGCCCCCGAGACGCTGGAGCGCGTCATTGTCTGAGGTCGGGTGGCTCCAGGGGAAGCGCGCGCTGATCGTCGGAGCAGGGTCGGGGATCGGCAGGGCCGTCGTCGACGCGTACCGCGCGGAGGGGGCGCGGGTCGCGGTCCTGGAGCGGGACCCGGCGAAGGTCGCCGCGCTCCGGAGCGAGCTGCCGGAGGTGCCCGCCGTGCAGGGGGATGCGACGACTCGCGAGGCGAACGAGGCGGCGGTCGCCGCGACCGTGGCCGCGTACGGCGGGCTGGACGTCCTCGTCAGCTGCGTCGGCATCTTCGACTTCTATCGCGGGATCTCGGACATCGACGCGGATCAGATCGACGCCTCGTTCGACGAGATGTTCCGCGTGAACGTGAAGAGCCAACTCCACGCCGTCAAGGCCGCGCTGTCGGCGCTGCGCGAGGCGCGCGGATCGATCCTGCTGACGGAGTCGACATCCGCGTACTACCCGGGGCGCGGCGGCGTGCTGTACGTGCCGAGCAAGTTCGCGGTGCGCGGGCTCGTGACGGCCCTCGGGCACGAGCTGGCGCCGGACATCCGGGTGAACGGCATCGCGCCCGGGGGCACGGTGGGCACGGATCTGCGCGGCGTCGGCAGCCTCGGCCTCGGCGCGCGCAGTCTCGGCGACGTCCCGAACCGCGCGGACGACATCGCCGCGCGAGTCCCGCTGAAGGTCGCGCTGTCCGGCGCGGATCACGCGTGGAGCTACGTGTTCCTCGCGTCCGACCGTGCGCGGGGGATCACGGGGGATGTCATCCACACCGACGGGGGAATGGGGATCAAGGCATGATGCGGGCGGACTTCGCGGCGGAACGGCGGCTCATCGCGGACGCCTGCCGTGTGCTGGCGGGGCGCGGTCTCGCAGATGGCATCCTGGGGCACATCAGCCTGCGCGTGGGCGAGCACATCATGCTCGTGCGGTGCCGCGGCCCGCACGAGCGCGGCCTCGGGTACACCACGCCCGACGACATCCGGCTCGTGGACTTCGAAGGCGAGGCCGCGGCACCAGGTGAGCTCGACGGCTGGTCGGTCCCCAACGAACTGCCTCTGCACGCGGAGGTGCTGCGCCGCCGGCCGGCCGTGGCGGCAGTGGTGCACGCTCACCCGCCTCGCGTCGTGGCGGCCGATCTCGCCGGGATCCGGATCCGTCCTCTCATCGGCGCGTTCGACATCCCCGGCACGCGGCTCGCGGCCGGCGGCGTGCCCGTGTACGCGCGCGGCGTCCTCGTCCGCAACCGGACGTTGGCGGCCGAGATGGCGGACGCGATGGGCGAGCGCCCGCTGGTGGTGCTGCGCGGGCACGGCATCACCAGCGCGGCCGCCGGCGTCGAGCAGGCGGTGCTGCAGGCGATCAGCGTCGACATCCTGGCGGGTCTGTCGCTCGTTGTCGCGTCGGCGGGAGGAGAGATCGTCGATCTTCCCGAGACGGACATGGCCGAGCTGCCGGACCTCGGCACCGGTTTCAACACGGCCACGGCCTGGCGGCATGAGCTCGCCCGGCTGCGGGGCGTCGTCCGCACGGAATGAGCCACCGCGCCGCGCCGAGTGTCCGGAACGCCCGGCCGCGACTCTCCGCGCCGCGCATAGGATTTCTGTCATGAAGAAGAGCGGTACGGTCGACCTCCCGGCGAGCGGCCCCGCGCCGCAGTACCCGATCGAGTCGGTCGACAACGCACTCAAGATCATCCATCTCCTCGGCGCGCGGCCCGAGCTGCGGCTGACCGAGGTGGCGGAGGCACTCGGTGTCGCATCGTCGACCGCGCACCGGCTGCTCGCGATGCTGCAGTATCGCGGGTTCGTCCGCCAGGATGCGGCGTCGAAGACCTATCGGGCCGGCGGGGCGCTCTCGAGCGTGTCGTTCGCGATCCTGCAGCGGTTCGACGTGCGCGAGGCCGTGCGCCCGCTGCTGCGTCGGCTGAACGAGGAGTTCCGCGAGACGGTGCACCTCGCGACGCTCGACGGCGCGCAGGTGCGCTTCATCGACGCCATCGAGAGCCCCCAGGCCGTGCGGGTGGCGTCGCGCCTCGGGCGGACCATGCCCGCCAACTGCACGTCGTCCGGGAAGTCGATGCTCGCGTCGCTGTCGGCCGACGAGCTGCACAGGACGTTCCCCGGTGAGGAGCTCGAGACGCTGACGGAGAAGTCGATCCGACGGCTCCCCGAGCTGGAGCGCGCCTTGGAAGAGGTCCGCCGCCGCGGGTACGCCGTGGGTGACGAGGAGAGCGAGCACGGCGTGTGCTCGGTCGCGGCCGCGTTCCCCGCCGGTGCCCTGCCGATGCGGCTCGCGATCAACGTCTCCGTCCCCGCAAGCCGCATGGACGACACCACGCGCGCCCGCCTCGGCGAGCGGCTCGCGTCGGCGATCGACGAGAGCGCCATCACGGCGCTCTGAGGAGTGCGCGACGCGCAGCCGATCCGTTCAGGAGACGACGGGCGCCGGCGCCTTGGCGGTGATCTCCGTCAGCATCGTCACGAGCGCATCCGCGTCGCCTCGATCGGCCACCGCGCGGCGGGCGGCGATGAGCGCGCGCGGCCAGTTCACGATGACGGCGCCCGTCACGCGCGCGCCGTCGGAGTACACGACGGCGAAGCGATCGTGCGCGGGGTCGCCGATCAGCTGCGATTCGGCGGAGCCCGTGCGGCCAACCACCTGAATCTTCCAGTCGTACTGGTCGCTCCAGACGTACTCGACCGGCACATACGCGCGCGCCTCCGCCGGGGAGAGCAGGTTGTGCGCGACGAGACGCGCCTGATCCGCGGCGCTCGTCCAGTGCTCCAGGCGGGTCGAGCCCGACCCGTCCTCATGCTGCCAGCGGCAGACATCGCCGACGACGAACACGTCCGCGGCGCCGATCGCGCGGAGCCGGCCGTCCGTGACGATGCCGTTGTCGACAACGAGCCCGGATCCCTCGAGCCACTCGGTGTTGACGACGGCGCCGATGCCCACGAGCAGCGCGTCAGCGGTGATCCGCTCGCCATCTGAGAGGCGGACCCCGAGCTCCCGGCCGACGCGCTCGACACCGTCGACGCCCGTCCCAAAACGCGTCCGGACCCCCTCGGCGGCGTGCTTGTCGAGGAAGATCCGCCCGACGTCCTCGTTGAGCACGCGGGACATCGGCGCGGGCAGCGGATCGACGATCGTCACGTCGACGCCGGCCTTGCGTGCGGTCGCCGCGACCTCCGCGCCGATGAACCCGCCGCCCACGATCACGAGACGACGGCCCGGCTGCAGCGCGGAACGCAGCGCGTGTGCGTCGGCGGTCGTGCGCAGCACATGGATGCCCGGCCCCTCGCCCCACGGTGACGTGCGCGCGCGGGATCCGGTTGCGATCACCAGTGCGTCGTACGCCAGCCGCTCGCCGTCCTCGAGCAGCAGCTCCTTCGCCGCAGGGTCGAGCCCCGTCGCGGCGACGCCGAAGCGCCAGGACGCGTCGATCGCGGCGAGGTCTTCCTGATCGATCAGCCGGATCGCGCCGAGGTCGTCCGGCGATGTGAGGTAGGCCTTCGACAGGGGCGGCTTGTCGTACGGGTGCGCGACGTCCTCCTTCTCGACCACGACGATCTCGCCGTCGAATCCTCCGGAGCGCAGACCCTGCGCCGTCTTCACACCGCCGACCGAGGCGCCGACGATGACGATCCTGGTCATCCCCGGATCACCTTCAGCGCCGACACCGGGCAGCTGCGGGCCGCCTCCTCGACGCGCGTCAGCTCCGCGTCCGGGACGTCCGTCTGCAGCAGCACGACCACGCCGTCGTCGTCGATGTCGAAGTAGTCCGAGGCGCCGACCACGCAGTTCGCGTAGCCCTGGCAGGCGCCGTGGTCGGCCTTCACAATGGCGGTCATCTCATCACCTCTCCCTCCGCCGGCGACTGTGCCGGCTCCGGGAACATGGGCTCGTACGGCGACGCGATCATCGCCGAGAAGGTCTGCGTCGTCTGCCACGTGAGCGCTTCGAGCTCGAGCGGGTCGAGGGCGATCCACTGGCCCGACTTCGGCGACTCGATCAGCAGGCGCGCACCGTTTCGGGTCTCCACGTGCGATACACGGATCTCGCTGAATTCGTTTGCGATCGTCAGCGGCACGCCGATCGTGCGCTCGACGAGCCGCTGATGCGCCTCGTACGCGCGGTGCGCGGCGGCGCGATCGATGTCCTCGCCTTCCCATTCGAGAGTCATAGGAAGATCGCCAGGTTCTGGGTGCGCAGCACCGACTCGTCGATCATGATCACACGTCGCGCCAGCACGTAGCCGTCCTCCGTGCACCGCAGGACGTCCTCGCGCTGCGCGGACAGGATCGACGCGGGATTCGTGTCGCTGCGGCTGCGGAACAGCAGCACGGCGGAGTCGACGATGAGCTCGCCCTCCACGTCGGTCTCGAACGTGCGCACGTTGGTGACGTAGTGCCGCAGGCGGGACGGGGGATCCTCGGTCCACGCGTGCTCGGTGAGAAACCGCGCTACGCGGCGACTCAGGGAGTACTTGTTCTCGTCCCAGTGCGCCATGCCCGGAGAGGTCGTGTAGCCCGCGCCGAGGGCGGTCGTGACCCGCACGGGCATGAGGTAGTGCACATCGTCCGCGATGGTGGCGAGCCAGTCCTCGTACCGCTGGTCGTCGAGCGTGTACGCCTCCTCGACCAGCCAGCGCGACAGCTCGAGGTGCCGCGCGTCCCCGAAGGACAGCGACGGTCCGACCTTGCGGGCCTGCGTCGCGCCCCGATTCAGCACGGACTCCGCGGACAGCTCCGCTCCGACGAACGTCATGCCGTCACTCCTTCCGTGTCCACCGCGCCGTCGCCGGCCGCGGTGCCCGCGTCGCAGGAATCACCGGTCGCGCAGTCGCCCGTCGCGGCGGCGACCGCCGCCGAGGGCGTCAGTCGCACCCCGCCCAGTCCGATCGGCCGCTGCGGCTCCGGCGCATCCGCCTCCACGTAGTCGGCCCAGCGCTCGAGCAGGTGGCGCTGGTTGTACTCGCCGTATCCGACGTGCGCGACGCCGGGCCCCGCCCACTCGTCGTCGCCGAGCGGCTCCACGACGGGGCTGCCGTCCTTCATCATGCCCATGCGGCTGTTCAGCAGCAGGCGCCTCGCCATCGCGCCCTTGGCGGTGTTCGTCAGCGACACCCAGTTCTCGACGTCGTCCTGCTCGAACATGCCGGTCGAGCCGAAGCACATGAGGTACGCCTTGTAGCTGAGCTCCTTGAACTCCTCGGGCGCATCGGCCGCGACCGCGAACCACGAGTAGACCTCGGTCTCGCACTCGCTGATCGGCACCCAGGTGCGCAGCGAGATGAAGGGGAGCACATCGTCGCCGTCCTCCACCTTGGGCCAGTTGTGCACCAGGCTCATGTTCGGGAAGACGGATGCGGCCGAGATCATGAATCCGTTGTCGCCGATCACATCGAGCTGCTCCTGCGACCAGGTCTGCTTCATCCGCTCGATCATGTCGTCGGGATATCCGACGTAGCGCAGCCGCTCCTCGAGCGTCCCCGGCGGCAGTTTGTAGGTGGTGCCGCCGCCGTTTCCGGCCCAGTACGTGTTGCCGTCCTTGCGCTTCTCGGCCTTCGGCTCGCGGAACAGGCCGATCTCCACGACGGACGTGTGCGTCTGGGGCGTGTGGTACATGTCGCCCGCGAAGTTCTCGGCGCCGATCTTCCAGTTGGCGTTCACGCGCCAGCGTTGCGGGCCCCGCAGCTCGATGCCCGCGGCGGACTGCTTCGTGTAGAAGTCGAGGAAGAACGCGAAGTCGCCGAGGTAGTCGGGGAGACTCGGTGCGTCCGGATCCATGCTGATGAAGATCAACCCGTTGTACGTGTCGAGGTTCGGCGCCGGAAGGAGGCGGGCCCCCTTGCGGCTGAAGCCCTCTTCGCCGCCGTACGCCTCCTGATGGAACGGCAGTCCCACGATCCGGCCGTCGTTGCGGTAGGACCAGCCGTGATAAGGGCAGCGGAAGTGCGAGGCGTTGCCCATCTCCGCACGGCACACCTGCATGCCGCGGTGCAGACACATGTTGAAGTGGGCGCGGATCTCGCCCTTCTCGTCTCGCACCACGATGAACGAGTCGTCCAGCACCTTGCGGACGACGTAATCGCCCGGCTGGGGAATCTCCGACTCGTGGCCGACGAACAGCCACGCGCGGCTGAAGAGGTTCCTGCGTTCGCGTTCGAAGATCTCGGCATCGTTGTAGATGTGCGCGGGCAGCATGCCGTTGCGCACCTCGTCGTAGATGGTGGGGCTTGTCGTCATCGCCAATCCTTCACGGTCATCTGCAGAAACGAAATCTGCTCTGCAGAAACTGTACCGCGAGATCCGGAGAGACACCAGCCCGGGCATGCGAAAGGGCCCGTGGCATCAGCCACGGGCCCTTGACGAGCGAGGAGGCGTCAGGCGTGCAGCAGCTTGAGCGACTTCTTCTGGCTCTCGGTGCCGCGCATCACTGCCTGCTTCACGTCGGCGATGGCCTTCGTGATCTCGATGCCGCGGGGGCAGGCCTCGGTGCAGTTGAAGGTCGTGCGGCAGCGCCAGACGCCCTCCTTGTCGTTGAGGATCTCGAGGCGCGCGTCGCCCGCGTCGTCACGCGAGTCGAAGATGAAGCGGTGCGCGTTCACGATCGCGGCGGGGCCGAAGTACTGCCCGTCGGTCCAGAACACGGGGCACGACGAGGTGCACGCGGCGCACAGGATGCACTTCGTGGTGTCGTCGAAGATCGCGCGGTCGGCGACCGTCTGCAGGCGCTCCTTGCCCTTCTCGGGCTTCGACGACGCCTGCAGGAAGGGCTGCACCTCGCGGTAGGCGTCGAAGAACGGGTCCATGTCGACGATGAGGTCCTTCTCGAGCGGCAGGCCCTTGATCGCCTCGACGTAGATCGGCTTCGAGATGTCGAGGTCCTTGATCAGCGTCTTGCAGGCGAGGCGGTTGCGGCCGTTGATGCGCATGGCGTCCGACCCGCAGATGCCGTGGGCGCACGAGCGGCGGAACGCGAGCGATCCGTCCTGGTCCCACTTGATGCGGTGGAGGGCGTCGAGCACGCGGTCGGTCGAGTACATCTCGACGTCGTAGTCGACCCAGCGCGGCTCGCTGTCCTTCTCCGGGTCGAAGCGCCGGATGATGAAGGTGACGAGGTACGACTGGATCGCCGGGTCGGCGGACTCGGCGGGGGCGGTCTCGGTGGTCTCGGCGACGACGGCGGTGGCGGCCATCAGTACTTCCTCTCCAGCGGCGGGTAGTTCAACTCGCCCTTGTCGTTCTTGGTGAACACGACGGGCTTCCAATCGAGCTTGATGTGGTCCTCGGGGTCGGACGAGTGCGGGTCGCCCGTGAGGTACGCCATCGTGTGCTGCATGTAGTTCTCGTCGTCGCGCGTCTGGTAGTCCTCGCGCATGTGGCCGCCGCGGCTCTCGCGGCGGTTGCGCGCGGCGTAGGCGACGATCTCCGCGATGTCGAGCAGGAAGCCCAGCTCGACGGCCTCGAGCAGGTCGGTGTTGTACCGCTTGCCCTTGTCGTCGACGTAGATGTTGCGGTACCGGTCGCGCAGCTCGGCGATCGTGCCGAGCACGTCCGTCAGGCTCTCCTCGGTGCGGAACACCTGCGCCTTGTCGTCCATCTCGTCCTGCAGCTTCTTGCGGATGTCGGCGATGCGCTCGGTGCCCTGCGAGTTGCGGATGCCCTCGATCATCTCGCGGACGCCGGCGGCCGGGTCCTCCGGGAGCGGCACGAAGTCGGCGGTCTTGACGTACTCCACCGCGTTGCGGCCGGAGCGCTTGCCGAAGACGTTGATGTCGAGCAGCGAGTTGGTGCCGAGGCGGTTGGCGCCGTGCACCGAGACGCAGGCGCACTCGCCGGCGGCGTAGAGGCCCGGGACCACGGTGTCGTTGTCGCTGAGCACCTCGCCGGCGTTGTTGGTCGGGATGCCGCCCATCGCGTAGTGCGCGGTCGGCATCACGGGCACCGGCTCGACCACGGGGTCGATGCCGAGGTAGGTGCGCGCGAACTCGGTGATGTCGGGGAGCTTCGTCTCGAGCACCTCGGCGCCCAGGTGCGTGCAGTCGAGAAGCACGTAGTCCTTGTTCGGGCCGGCGCCGCGACCCTCGCGGACCTCCTGCACCATGCAGCGGGCGACGATGTCGCGGGGTGCGAGGTCCTTGATGGTGGGGGCGTAGCGCTCCATGAAGCGCTCACCTGACGCGTTGCGCAGGATGGCGCCCTCGCCTCGGGCGCCCTCCGTGAGCAGGATGCCGAGCCCGGCGAGGCCCGTCGGGTGGAACTGGAAGAACTCCACGTCCTCGAGCGGCAGGCCCTTGCGCCACACGATGCCGACGCCGTCGCCCGTGAGCGTGTGCGCGTTCGAGGTGGTCTTGAAGATCTTGCCGAAGCCGCCGGTCGCGAAGATGACGGCCTTCGAGTGGAAGACGTGGAGCTCACCGGTGGCCAGCTCGTAGGCGACGACGCCGGCGATCTGCGTCTTGCCGTCGGCGTCCTTCACGGTGATCAGGTCGAGCGCGTAGAACTCGTTGAAGAAGTTGATGCCGAGCTTGACGCAGTTCTGGAACAGCGTCTGCAGGATCATGTGGCCGGTGCGGTCCGCGGCGTAGCAGGCGCGGCGCACGGGCGTCTTGCCGTGCTCGGCGGTGTGCCCGCCGAAGCGGCGCTGGTCGATCTTGCCGTCCGGGGTGCGGTTGAACGGAAGGCCCATGTTCTCGAGGTCGATGACGGCCTCGATGGCCTCCTTCGCCAGGATCTCCGCCGCGTCCTGGTCGACGAGGTAGTCGCCGCCCTTGACGGTGTCGAAGGTGTGCCACTCCCAGGAGTCCTCCTCGACGTTCGCGAGCGCCGCGGCCATGCCGCCCTGCGCCGCGCCCGTGTGCGAGCGGGTCGGGTAGAGCTTCGTGATCACCGCGGTCTTCGCGCCGGGGCCCGCCTCGATCGCCGCGCGCATGCCGGCGCCGCCGGCGCCGACGATCACGATGTCGAACTGGTGGTAGTGGACGCCGTCGCGCACGACGGACTCGCTGGTCTGGATCGTCATATTCCTGGATCTCTTCGTCGGACGACGGTTACTGAGCGGCGCACATCTCGGCGAGCATGCTGCCCGCCTCGTGCTGGAACGGGTTGCCCAGGCCGTCGAAGCACGGGTCGAACGAGAAGACGACCCACGTGCCACCGAGCACCATGAAGGCCACGACGATCCAGACGACGGCCACCAGCGTCGTGCGCACCTTCTGGTTGTGCACGTAGTCGTTGATGATCGTGCGCATTCCGTTGCCGCCGTGGATGAGCGCCAGCCAGAGCATGAGCACGTCCCACCACTGCCAGAACGGCGTGGAGAACTTGCCCGTCACGAACGCGAAGTTGAGCGCGTGCACGCCGTTCTCCGGGAGGACGAGGTTCACCATGAGGTGGGTCAGGATGAGCACGACCAGCAGCACGCCGGAGACGCGCATGTAGATCCAGCCCCACTTCTCGAGGTTGACGCCCTTGCGGGGAGCCCGGTGCGGCGCGCGCGGCGCGGCGAGCGTGTCGGCGGTCATCAGTGTCCCCCTCCGATGTGCGAGAACGTGTTGATCAGCTGACGCGGCACGAAGCCGGCCATCAGCACGACCCAGATCGCGATGACTCCCCAGAAGAGCTGGCGCTGGTACATCGCGCCCTTCGCCCAGAAGTCGACGAGGATGATCCGCAGCCCGTTGAAGGCGTGGAACAGGATCGCGCCGACCAGTGCGATCTCGCCGAGGCCCATGATCGGGTTCTTGTACGTGCCGATCACGGCGTCGTACGCCTCGGGGGCCATGCGGATGAGGCCGGTGTCGAGCACGTGCACAAGGAGGAAGAAGAAGATCGCCACACCGGTGATGCGGTGCAGGACCCACGACCACATTCCCTCGCGACCCCGGTAAAGGGTTCCTCGGGGGACTTTCGAAGTGGTCTCCTTGACCGACAATGTCGTGCGCGTAGGAGCGGACACGTCGTTCCTCCCTGTCGTTGCGAGGTCTCTCGCCCGGATGGCACGCGGAGCGTCCGTGGGCCCACCAACTCTACTTCGCCCTCGGCGAACGCCGCGATGAAGGCGAACCTAACTATCTCGACGTCGAGATAAAACCGTCGCCCCTGTCGAGGGGACCATGCGCGACGCCCGGAGAAGATAACCTCGCTGTCATGGCTGAGCCGATCGAGGACTTCTACGCAGTGATCCCCGCGGGAGGCGTCGGCTCCCGGCTCTGGCCGCTGTCCCGTGCCGAGGCGCCGAAGTTCCTTCACGACCTCACGGGGTCGGGCGTCTCGCTGCTGCGCAACACGTGGGATCGCCTGCTGCCGCTGACCGGACCGAACCGGATCGCCGTCGTCACCGGCAAGGCGCACGAGCATCGCGTCGAGGACGAGCTGCCCGACATCCCCGAGGGCAACGTCTTCATCGAGTCGTCGCCGCGCGAGTCGGCCGCGGCGATCGGGCTGGCGGCGGCAATCCTGCAGCGACGCGAGCCGGACGTGATCATCGGATCCTTCGCGGCCGACCACCACATCTCCCGCCAGCGCGCGTTCGAGTTCGCGGTGCGGCAGTCGGTGGCGCTGGCGCGGGCCGGCTACATCTCGACCATCGGCATCGCGCCGACGGAGCCGTCGGTCGGGTTCGGCTACATCCAGAAGGGCGACGAGATCGACGTCGAGGGCGCCCCGATGGCGGCGATCGTCGAGCAGTTCGTCGAGAAGCCCGACCTCGACACGGCCCGCAAGTACTACGCCGATCGCAACTTCCTCTGGAACGCCGGCATGTTCATATCCCGTGCCGACGTGCTGCTCGCCGAGCTCGCGGCGAACGAGCCGGAGCTGCATGCCGGGCTCCTCGAGATCGCCGAGGCGTGGGACACCGACCGCCGCGCCGAGGTCACCGACCGGATCTGGCCGGGGCTCAAGAAGATCGCGATCGACTACGCCGTCGCCGAGCCCGCGGCCGAGAAGGGCCGCCTCGCCGTTGTGCCCGGCCACTTCGACTGGGACGACGTCGGCGACTTCGCGAGCCTCGCCAAGCTGATCTCCGGCGGGCGTCCGGATCGCATGTCGATCCTCGGCCGGAACGAGATGGTGCTCGCCGACGAGTCCACGGGGCTCGTCGTCTCGCAGACCAACCGCGTGATCGCCGTGGTCGGCGTGCAGGGACTCATCGTCGTCGACACCGAGGACGCGCTGCTCGTCACCACCAGCGAGCACGCGCAGCGTGTGAAGAGCGTGGTCGGCACTCTGCAGTCGCGCGGCGACGACCGCGTGCTCTGAGCCCGCGGCGGACTTCCGTCCTGCGAGGCGGATGGCATCCCTCTGAGACGGGTTTGTAACTATCGCGTTTCAGCGGTGCCCTCCGTGCAATATGCGCGGTTGTCGTTCTGTACCGTGTGCGTATCGCCCCGCACCCTAACGGGGTCGCGCACGCCCCGCTCAACGCCGGGCCGAAGCTCTTTCATGGAGGACAGTGTGATCAGGACCACCCGGAAGGCCGCGCTCGCCGGTCTCGCGATCGTCTCGTCGGCGATCCTTCTCGCCGGCTGCGGCACCGCCCCGGAGGAGGAGCCCGCCGGCAGCGGCTCGGGTGCACCCGAGCCCGCCGACGACTTCATCCCCTGCCTCATCTCGGACGAGGGCGGCTGGAACGACCGCTCGTTCAACCAGTCCGCCAAGGAGGGCATGGACCGCGCCGCCGAGGAGCTGCGCATCGAGGCCCAGGAGATGGAGTCGACGACCGCGAACGACTACGCGCCGAACCTCGAGACGCTCGTCTCGAACGGCTGCAGCCTGATCATCTCGGTCGGCTTCAACCTCGCTGCCGCCACGGTCGAGTCGGCCCTCGCCAACCCCGACGTCGAGTACGCGATCATCGACGACTACGCCGACCTCGAGTTCGACGGCGAGACGGACGCGCCGAACATCAAGCCCCTCGTCTTCAACACGGCGGAGGCCGCCTACCTCGGCGGCTACGCCGCGGCGGCCTGGTCGGCGCAGGCCGGCGGCAACAAGGTCGGCACCTTCGGCGGCGGCGAGATCCCCTCGGTGAAGGTCTTCATGGACGGCTTCCAGCTGGGCGTCGAGAAGTACAACGAGGACAAGGGCGCCGAGGTCGGCGTCGTCGGCTGGGACGTCGAGGCGCAGAAGGGCTCGTTCACGGGCGGCTTCGAGGCCAACGACGTCGCTCGCCAGACCGCGCAGGGCATCCTCGACCAGGGTGTCGACGTGATCCTTCCCGTCGGCGGCCCGATCTACACCAGCGCCGCGGCCGCGATCCGCGACGGTGGAGCGGACGTCAAGCTCCTCGGCGTCGACAGCGACCTCGCCGTCAAGGACCCGGAGCTCGCCGACCTGACGCTCGTGTCGATCCTGAAGGCGATCGACCAGGCGGTGTTCGACACCACCGTCGCCGCCGCCGGTGGCGAGTTCGACGTCACGCCGTACGTCGGCACGCTGGAGAACGAGGGCGTCGCGCTCTCGAGCTTCCACGACTTCGAGGCCGAGCTGCCCGAGGGCACGCTCGACGAGATCGCCGCGCTGCAGGAGCAGATCGTCGCCGGCGAGATCACCGTCGAGTCGCCGAACTCCCCGTAATCCGCAGGTGCGACGAGGGCGATCGGGCCGCCACGGTCCGGTCGCCCTCGTGCTGTGCCTGCTTCCGTTTCCCGTCCAGACCCGCACGGTAGGGTGCCCATCATGAAGCTCGAGCTCCGCGGAATCACCAAGCGATTCGGCAGCCTCGTCGCAAACGACCACATCGACCTGACCGTCGAACCGGGTGAGATCCACGCGCTTCTCGGCGAGAACGGCGCCGGCAAGTCGACGCTGATGAACGTCCTGTACGGCCTCTATCAGGCCGACGAAGGCGAGATCCTCCTCGACGACCAGCCGCAGCGCTTCCGCGGCCCCGGCGACGCGATGGCCGCCGGCATCGGCATGGTGCACCAGCACTTCATGCTGGTGCCGGTCTTCACCGTCGCCGAGAACGTCGCGCTCGGTCACGAGTCGACGCGCCTCGGCCGGCTCGACCTCGACGCCGCGCGTGCACGCGTGCGCGAGATCGCCGACCGCTTCGGCTTCGACGTCGACCCGGATGCGCTCGTCGAGGATCTGCCGGTCGGCGTGCAGCAGCGCGTCGAGATCATCAAGGCGCTCGCGCGCGACGCCGAGGTGCTTGTGTTCGACGAGCCGACGGCCGTGCTGACGCCGCAGGAGACGGACGAGCTGATGGCGATGATGCGCCAGCTGCGCGACGGCGGCACGGGCATCGTCTTCATCACCCACAAGCTGCGCGAGGTGCGCGAGGTCGCCGACCGCATCACCGTCATCCGCCGCGGCACGGTCGTCGGCGAGGCGTCCCCGCAGTCGACGAACGCCGAGCTCGCAGCCCTCATGGTCGGCCGCGCGGTCGAGCTCACGGTGCACAAGGGCCCCGCCTCGCCCGGCGAGGGCGGGCTCGAGGTGCGCGATCTGCACGTGCGCACCGCCTCCGGCGCGGTGGTCGTCGACGACGTGAGCTTCGACGTGCGGCCAGGGGAGATCCTCGCGATCGCCGGCGTGCAGGGGAACGGCCAGACCGAGCTCACCGAGGCCCTCATGGGGCTCCAGTCCCACGTGACCGGATCGATCACGCTCGACGGCCGCCAGCTCGTCGGCGAGGGGGTCAAGGACATCCTCGACGCGGGCGTCGGCTTCGTCCCCGAGGACCGCAAGGTCGACGGCCTCGTCGGCGGCATGTCGATCGCCGAGAACCTCGTGCTCGACCGCTCGTCGTCGCCGGAGTTCGTCAGGGCCGGCACACTGATGCGCCGCGCGCTCGAAGGATTCGCGCGCGATCGGATCGAGGAGTTCGACATCCGCGCCCAGGGACCGCTGACCCCCGCGGGCACGCTGTCCGGAGGAAACCAGCAGAAGGTGGTCGTCGCTCGCGAGATGAGCCGCGAGCTGAGTCTGCTGCTCGCCTCCCAGCCCACCCGCGGCGTCGACGTCGGATCCATCGAGTTCATCCACTCCCGGATCGTCGCCGCGCGCGACGCGGGAGTGGCGGTGATCGTGGTGTCGACCGAGCTCGACGAGGTCACGGCGCTCGCCGATCGGATCGCGGTGATGTACCGGGGCAGGATCGTCGGCATCGTCCCGGCAGACACACCGCGCGACACGCTCGGCCTGATGATGGCCGGCGCACAGGAGAACGAGAACGCCGCAGGCGACGCACTGCGCGAGCGGAGCGAGTCGAAGTGAGCGAGACCCTTCCGGCGCCCCAGGCGCCACAGCCCCACACCGCGGCCGAGGCGCCGAGGTCGAACACGGTCCTCCGCGAGATCCTGCGCGGCAGCGTCGTCACGACGGTGCTCGCGCTCGTCGCGGCGTTCGTCGTCGGCGGCATCCTCATCGCGGTGACGGACGAGGACGTGGCCGAGTCGGCCGGGTACTTCTTCGCGCGGCCCGGTGACACGCTCGCCGCGATCTGGTCCGCCGTCGCCGGCGGCTACGAGGCGCTGTTCCGCGGCGCGATCTTCAACACCCGCGCGGACGACTTCGTCGGCGGCATCCGCTCGCTCACGAACTCGCTGGGCGCCGCCGCCCCGCTGATCGCCGCCGGGCTCGGCGTCGCGGTCGCGTTCCGCGTCGGCCTGTTCAACATCGGCGCCCAGGGCCAGATCGTCTTCGGCGTCGCGTTCACCGCGCTGATGACGTTCCGCCTCGACCTGCCGCTCGCGCTGCAGCTTCCCATCACGCTGCTCGGCGGCATCATCGGCGGCGCGATCTGGGCCGGCATCGCGGGAGTGCTCAAGGCGCGCACCGGTGCACACGAAGTAATCCTCACGATCATGCTCAACTACGTCGGCGTGCTGTTCGTCGAGTGGATGGTCAGCACGCAGGGAGTGCTGCAGAAGGCCGGCACCACGCAGCCGATCTCGAACCCCACTCCGTCCGGCGCCGTCTTCCCCGACCTCGGGCCGGCCTTCCCCAACCTCGACCTCGGCTTCCTGTTCGTCATCCTCGCGACCGTGTTCGTGTGGTGGCTGCTCGAGCACTCGAGCCTCGGCCTGCGGATGCGGGCAGTGGGTGAGAACCCGCACGCTGCGCGCGCGGCGGGCATCTCCGTGCCGCGCATCTACATCTACGCGATGCTGTTCGCCGGCGGCCTCGCCGGTCTCGCCGGCATGAACCAGGTGCAGGGCGCCGTGACGAGCGGCTTCAACCAGCACATCGACGCGGGCTTCGGCTTCGACGCGATCACCGTCGCGCTGCTCGGCCGCAGCCGCGCGTGGGGCACGTTCGCGGCGGGCCTGCTGTTCGGCGCGCTGAAGGCGGGCGCCTACCAGATGCAGGCGGCCGGCATCCCGGTCGACTTCGTGCTCGTCGTGCAGGCGCTCGTTGTGCTGTTCGTCGCCGCGCCTCCGCTGGTGCGGACGATCTTCTTCCTGCCCAAGGGCGACGCGGAGAAGAGCGCCAAGGCGCGAGCCAAGGCCCTGCGGAAGGCGGTGGCCCAGTGAGTGCCGTGACCACGATCCCCGAGAGCGCCGCTCCCGCCGTGGTGCGCGTGCGGCATCCGAAGGTGCCCGTCACCCTCGGCATCGCGACGATCCTGCTCGCCGCGTTGTTCCTGTTCGGCGCACGCGACGGCGTGACCACCTTCCGCCTGAGCGGCGGCGAGGCGCTGCTCGCCCTCGGCGACGTAAGCGTTCCCGCCGGGCCGACGGTCTGGGTCGTCGTGGTGCTCCTGGTCGCGCTCACGGCGTACGCGTCCGTGCAGGCGTGGCGCTACCGGACGCCCGGCGTCTGGGTCGCGCTCGCCTTCGGCGTGCTCGCGCTGTTCGCGTTCCTCACCTGGGCTGGCGCGGGCGGGCTCGTGCCCGTCGTGAGCCTGCTGGCGGGTGCGCTCTCGATCTCGGTGCCGATCGTGTTCGGCGCCATGGGCGGCGTGATCGGCGAGCGCGTGGGCGTCGTCAACGTCGCGATCGAGGGTCAGCTGCTGCTCGGCGCGTTCAGTGCCGCGGTGCTCGGCAGCCTCACCGGCAACCCGTACGTGGGACTCGTCGGCGCCATGATCGGCGGTGTGCTCGTCTCGCTGGTGCTCGCGGTGTTCGCGATCAAGTACCTTGTCGAGCAGGTCATCGTCGGCGTGGTGCTGAACGTCCTCGTGATGGGCCTGACCGGCTTCCTCTACGGCATCCTGCTGGTGCCCAACGAGGAGCTGCTGAACCGCCCCGCGACGTTCCCGCGCCTGCCGATCCCCGGTCTGGTGGAGATCCCCGTGCTCGGGCCGGTGCTTTTCAACCAGCCGTTCATCGTGTACCTGATGTTCATCACGGTCGCCCTCGTCGCGTGGGGCCTGTACCGCACGCGCTGGGGACTGCGCCTGCGCGCCGTCGGCGAGCACCCGCAGGCCGCCGACACCGTCGGCATCAAGGTCAACGCGACGCGGTTCTGGAACGTCAGCCTCGCGGGCGTCATCGCCGGTGCCGGCGGCGCGTACTTCACGCTCGTGTCGGTGCCGCAGTTCGGCGAGGACATGACCGACGGCCTCGGCTTCATCGCGCTCGCGGCCGTCATCTTCGGCCGGTGGGACCCGATCCGCGCGGCGCTCGCGGCGCTGCTGTTCGGCTTCGCCACCAACCTCCAGAACCTGCTCACCGTGCTGGGATCGCCGATCCCCGGCCAGTTCATGCAGATGCTTCCGTACGTCGTGACGATCCTCGCGGTCGCGGGCTTCGTCGGACAGTCGCGGGGCCCCGCCGCCGCGGGCAAGCCGTATATCAAGGGATGAGATGACAGACGCCACCGCGTGGTCGGGCGACATCGACTGGGACGAGCTCCGCGCCGTCGCCACCGAGGCCATGCACCACGCCTACGCCCCCTATTCGCGCTACAAGGTCGGCGCCGCCGCGATCGCGTCGGATGGCCGGATCGTCTCCGGCTGCAACGTGGAGAACGCCGCGTACGGCGTGACGCTGTGCGCAGAGTGCGGGCTCGTGTCCGAGCTCCACCGCAGCGGCGGCGGCCAGCTCGTCGCCTTCGTCTGCGTTGACGGCACGGGCGCGACGATCATGCCCTGCGGCCGGTGCCGCCAGCTGCTGTTCGAGCACGCGGTCCCGGGCATGCTGCTCGAGACCGTCTCGGGCATCCGCACGATCGACGAGGTGCTGCCGGACGCCTTCGGGCCCCGCGACCTCGAGGAGGCAGGACGATGAGCGACACCCTCACCGGGACGGCGGCGGTCGAGCCCTTCGACGCGGTCGATGTCATCCGTGCGAAGCGCGACGGCGGCCGAGTCGACGAGGAGGCCCTGCGCTGGATGATCGACGCGTTCACGCGCGGCTACGTGGCCGACTCGCAGATGGCCGCGTTCGCGATGGCCGTGCTGCTCAACGGCATGGACCGCGACGAGATCCGCGTGATGACCGACGCGATGATCGCGTCGGGGGAGCGGATGAGCTTCGCCGGGCTGGGCAAGCCGACGGTCGACAAGCACTCAACCGGCGGTGTCGGCGACAAGATCACCCTGCCGCTTGCCCCGCTGGTGGCGGCGTTCGGCGTCGCGGTGCCGCAGCTGTCGGGCCGCGGCCTCGGCCACACGGGCGGCACGCTCGACAAGCTCGAGTCGATCCCCGGGTGGCGCGCGGCGCTCACGAACGACGAGATGACCGCGCAGCTGCGCGACATCGGAGCCGTGATCTGCGCCGCCGGCTCGGGCCTCGCGCCCGCCGACAAGCGCCTGTACGCGCTGCGCGACGTGACCGGCACGGTCGAGGCGATCCCGCTGATCGCGTCGAGCATCATGTCGAAGAAGATCGCCGAGGGCACCGATGCGCTCGTGCTCGACGTGAAGTTCGGATCCGGCGCATTTATGAAGGACTTCGACCGGGCGCGCGAGCTCGCCCGCACGATGGTGGAGCTCGGCACCGACTCGGGCGTGCGCACCACCGCGCTGCTGACCGACATGGACACCCCGCTCGGCCTCGCGATCGGCAACGCCAACGAGGTGCGCGAGTCGGTCGAGGTGCTCGCCGGCGGCGGCCCCGCCGACGTGGTCGAGCTGACCGTGGCGCTCGCGCGCGAGATGCTCGCCCTCGCGGGACAGCCGGACGCCGATGTCGAGGCCGCGCTGCGCGACGGCCGCGCGATGGACGCGTGGCGCCGGATGATCCAGGCGCAGGACGGCGATCCGGATGCCGCGCTTCCCGTGCCGAACGAGACGCACACGGTGGTGGCGCCGCGCGACGGGTACGTCACCCGCCTCGACGCCTACGGCTTCGGCGTCGCCGCGTGGCGCCTCGGCGCCGGCCGCGCCCGCGCCGAGGACCCGGTGCTCCACTCGGCGGGGATCGACCTCCACGCCAAGCCCGGCGACCGCGTCGCCGCGGGCCAGCCGCTGTTCACCCTGGGCGGGCCGGACGACAGCCGCTTCACCCGCGCCCTCGACGCGCTCGACGGCGCGTGGGAGCTCGGCGACGCCGCGCCCGAGGGCACTCCGCTTGTGCGCGAGCGCATCGCGGCCACATCCTGAACACCGACGGTCCCCGAGGGGGCTCTCGACTCGCCGCCGGCTCGCCGGGGCGGACACCGACCGCGAGGAGCGCACAATGATCGATCCGTTCGGAGACGCCCGCGTGGAGGGCGTGTCGATCCGCAGCCTGCCGAAGGTGTCGCTGCACGACCACCTCGACGGCGGCCTGCGGCCCGACACGATCGTCGAGCTCGCCGACGAGGCGGGAATCGATCTGCCCGAGACCGACCCGACGCGGCTCGCCGCCTGGTTCGGGCGGCAGAGCGAGGCCGGCTCGCTCGAGAAGTACCTCGAGACGTTCGCCGTCACGACCGCCGTCATGCAGACCCGCGAGGGCCTCACGCGCGTGGCGCGCGAGTTCGTCGAGGATCTCGCGGAGGACGGCGTGATCTACGGCGAGGTGCGCTGGGCGCCCGAGCAGCACCTGCAGGGCGGGCTGACCCTCGAGGAGGCCGTCGAGGCCGTCCAGGAGGGCATCGAGGAGGGCGAGGACGCCGCGGATGACGCCGGCCGCAGCATCCGGGTGGGGCAGCTGCTTTCCGCGCTGCGCCACAACGGCCGGTCGGCGGACATCGCGCGCCTCGCCGTGGACTTCCGCGATGAGGGCGTCGTCGGCTTCGACCTCGCCGGCCCCGAGGAGGGTTTCCCCGCCTCCGGTCATCGCGAGGCGATCGACATCGTCAGCGGGGCGTTCCTGCCGACGACCATCCACGCGGGGGAGGGCGCGGGCCTCGACTCGATCCGCTCCGCGCTGCTCGACGGCCGCGCGCTGCGGCTCGGCCACGGCGTCCGCATCGCCGAGGACCTGGATGTCGTCGCCCGCGAGGGCGAGGAGGTGCGCGTGCGCTTCGGCGACCTCGCACGCTGGGTGCGCGACCGCGAGATCCCGCTCGAGCTGTCGCCGTCGTCGAACCTGCAGACCGGCGCCATCGCGGCGTGGGGCAAGCAGCTCGACGACCACCCGTTCGACCTGCTGTACCAGCTCGGCTTCGCCGTGACGGTCAACACCGACAACCGTCTGATGAGCCGCACCTCGCTGACGCGCGAGCTCGCCCAGCTCGTCGCCGCCTTCGGCTACGGCCTCGACGACCTCGAGACCTTCCAGCTGAACGCCGCGGCAGCGGCCTTCCTGCCGATCGAGGAGCGCGAGGAGCTCATCGAGCTCATCGGCGAGGGCTTCTGATTCTTCGCGGCTTGCACGCTCGCGCCGGCGCTGGCGCGCCGGACACTCGCGAGCGAGGGCGCTGTCGCTTCGCTCCATCGCCGGCAGCGCTTCGCGCTGCGGGCCCCATCCGGGGCACGCTCGCTGCGCTCGCACGGGGTTCGCTCGCACGGCGCTCGCGGGGAGATCAGGAACCGGTCTCGGCGGACTTCCGGCAACAATACTGACCGATCGGTCGCTTTGTGCTGGTTCCGCGGTCGCGCGTGGTGTAGCGTCGCATCCGGATCGCCCGATTCCGTATGCGAACAGGGTGTTCCATATGCGAACAGCCCGTTCGCGGAGTTCTTCCCTCGAACCGGCGCGACGATGCGCCGCATGCCTTTGACCAAGGGAGGTCAGATGTCATCCCGAGACGCAGCCCCCGGCACGCTCACCCCCACCGGCACCATCGCCAGCCCCGTCGACCGTCGTCGCGTGGTCGTCGCCACCGTCGTCGGCACCACCGTCGAGTGGTACGACTTCTTCACCTACGCGTTCGCCGCAAGCTCGGTCTTCGCGGTGCTGTTCTTCCAGCCGGCAGGCGAGTCTCTCGCCCCGATCTGGTCGACGATCACGATCGGCGTGAGCTTCCTGTTCCGCCCGCTCGGCGCGTTCCTCGCGGGCCACTTCGGCGACAAGATCGGTCGCCGCCCGATGCTGGTCGCGACGCTCATCCTGATGGGTGGCGCGACGATGCTCGTCGGCCTGCTTCCGACGTACGCCGCCATCGGCGTCGCCGCCCCGATCCTGCTCGTGTTCCTCCGCATCCTGCAGGGCCTGTCCGCCGGCGGCGAGTGGGGTGGCGCGGTGCTTATGGCCGTCGAGCACGCGCCGAAGAACCGCCGCGGTCTGTACGGCGCCATGCCGCAGATCGGCGTGCCGATCGGCCTGCTGCTCGCCAGCGCCGTGGTCGGCGTCATGCGCCTCATCACCCCCGACCAGGAGAGCTTCCTCGCCTGGGGCTGGCGCGTGCCGTTCCTGCTGAGCTTCGTGCTGATCTTCGTCGGCTACTGGGTGCGCCGTCGGGTCGAGGAGAGCCCGGTGTTCGAGGAGATCGCCGAGCGTCGCGAGCAGGCGAAGATCCCGGTCGTGCGCCTCTTCGCCCGGTACGCGCCGCTCGTGCTGCTCGCGGCCTTCGTGTTCGTCGGCAACAACGCCGTCGGCTACATGACCACCGGCGGCTTCATCCAGAACTACGCGAGCAACCCCGACGGTCCGCTCGCGCTGAACCCCGCCGCCGTGCAGTGGGCGATCGTCGCCTCCGCCGTCGCCTGGCTCGTGACGACCCTCGCCGCGGGCATCCTGTCCGACCGCTTCGGCCGGCGCACGGTGTACATCGGGGGCTGGATCGTGCTCGCCGTCACCGTTGTCGCGCTGTTCCCGCTGGTCAACACCGGCACGATCGGCGGACTGACCGCGGGCGTCGTGCTGCTCGGCCTGGGCCTCGGTCTGACCTACGGCGCGCAGTCGTCCTGGTACTCGGAGCTGTTCCCCGCCTCCGTGCGCTTCTCGGGCGTCTCGATCGCCTACGCGATCGGCTCGATCTTCGGCGGCGCGTTCGCCCCCACGATCGCCACGGCGATCCTCGGGTCGACGGGCTCCACCACGGGCATCACCTGGTACCTGCTCGGCACCGTCGCGGTGTCGATGCTCGGCACGCTGCTGCTGCGTGACCGCAAGGGGATCGACCTCTCGCCGGCGAACGAGGCGAACCAGGAGAAGCGCATCTACATCTGGAAGTGACGGCGGGGGCGCCTCCGCGCTCGCGCAGTGCTCCACGTGAAGGCCGCCCCGGCTGCTCTGCCGGGGCGGCATTCTCGTGCGCGGGTCAGCTGTTGAAGCGGATGACCTCGTGCTGGTACGGGGCGATGACCGATCCCGAGATGCGGAGGTCGAGGACGAGGAACGGGCGCGTCGCGACGGGCTCGGCCGCCCACGCGGCGAGCCGGTCGAGGTCGGCGAGGCGCTCGACGACGACGCCCTCGGCGCCCGCGGCGCGACCGAGCGCGGCGAAGTCGACCTGAGGGATCCGCATGGGCCCCTCGTGAAGGCCCTTGAGACCGTAGAGGTTCACCTCGGCGCCGTAGGCGGCGTCGTTCCAGACAACGGCGAGGCCGCGACCGGCCGCGCTGCGCACGGCGGTCTCGAGGTCGGCGAGCGCCATCAGCCCGCCGCCGTCGCCCGTGGTCAGGACGATCGCGGCGTCCGGGTCCGCCTGGGCCGCGCCAGCGACGCTCGGCCAGCCGAGCCCGATCGACTGGAACGCCGTGCCGATCATGATCATCCGGCCCGGCGATGCCACCGGCCAGAACATGTTCGCCCAGGCGATGAAGTGCCCGCCGTCGCTCACCACCACCCGGTTCTCGGGCAGCAGCTCGCCGATGCGGGCCGCGGCGGCACGCGGATCGAGGCGGCCGTCGGGGGCGAACTCGCCCTCGACGACCTGGCGGCGCAGGGCCGCCACGTCGAGACCGTCGCGCCACGTCGCCGTCGCGTGCGCGGCCGCGACCTCGTCCGCGAGCAGTTCGGTCACGACCCGCGCGTCGCCGCGGACGTACTCGCCCACGCGAGGGTGCGTCGCGGTCGGGGCGATGTCGACCTGGATGAGTCGCGCCTCGGGGGCGAGCAGCTCGCCGAAGCGCATCGTGAAGGGGCTGAGGCTCGCGCCGATCGCGACGACGACGTCGGCGCTGCGGATGAGCTCCATCGCCGCGGGGGCGCCGAAGCCGCCGGTGACGCCGAGGTCGTGGGCGTCATCCGGGAACACTCCCCGTCCGAGCGCTGTGGTCGCCGTCACGGCCCCCGCCGCATCCGCGAGGCGCCCGAGCGCCTCGCCGGCCCCGGCGAGCCAGGCGCCGCGCCCGGCGAGGAGCACGGGCCGCTCGGCGCCGGCGAGGGCGAGCGCCGCGCGGCGGATCGCCGCCCGGCCGTCGGGGGTCGGGGCGATCGGCTGGGGCAGGCGCGGCTCGGGCAGGTCCGGGACGGGACCCGCCTCGAGCGTCGGGGTGTCGTAGGGAAGCGCGAGCACGACGGGAGTGCGGTTGGCGAGCGCGTGCTCGATCGCGATGACCGTGGTGGCCGCCGCGTCGAGGCGGCCGACCGTATAGGTGCGCACTCCCACGGCCGAGGCGAGCGCGATCTGATCCACGTCCCAGGGGCGCGGCCCCGCGGTCGGCTGGTCGCCGACGACGAGCACCAGCGGGATGCGCGCCTGGGCCGACTCCGCCAGCGCCGTGAGCGTGTTGGTGAACCCGGCGCCATAGGTGGTGCTCGCCGCGGCGATCCGGCCGGAGACGCGGAAGTGCGCGTCGGCGGCGACGACGGCGCCGGCCTCATGCCGCACGGCGGTGTAGGTGGTGCCGGTGTCGCGCAGCAGCGCGTCGAGGAAGTAGGCGTTGCCGTTGCCCATCAGGCCGAACACCTGGTCGATGTGGCGGGAGAGGGCGGCGGCGACATGCGCGGAGACAGACGGCATCGGATGCCTTTCGAGACGGGGTGGACGAGCCGGCAGGCGCCGCTCGTGCGGCACCCGGGTCAGATACTCCGTATGTGTCTCGCCGCCGTCATCGGCAGTGCTTCGTGCCCCTTTTTCGAGCACCGGCCTCAACATCGTCGGCCGGACGGGCACGATCCTAATCGGTTGCGGTCGTCCTTAGGCATTCGTAGACTTTCCGTGATCGATAAGCGAACAGTGTGTTCGATATGCGATCACGGGCGTTACCCGCGACGACGCGGGCGCAGGGCGAGGATCGAGGGAGATCGCGTGCAGTTCCACCACCACGGCTACGTGTCCGGCGACCCGCGCGTGCAGCCGGCCGAGGGCATCGGGCTCGACCGCTCGCCGGAGCTTCCCGACGAGATGGACGTCCTGATCGTCGGCGCGGGGCCCGCGGGCATGATCGCCGCGGCGCAGCTCGCGCAGTTCCCCGGCATCTCCACGCGCCTGATCGATCGGCGTCCCGGGCGGCTCGCGGTGGGACAGGCCGACGGCATCCAGGCGCGCAGCGTCGAGACGTTCCAGGCGTTCGGCTTCGCGAACCGGATCACCGACGAGGCGTACCGCATCACCGAGATGTGCTTCTGGAAGCCCGACCCGGAGAACCCGCAGAACATCGTCCGCTCGGCCCGCACCCCGGATGATCCGCACGGGATGAGCGAGTTCCCGCACCTGATCGTGAACCAGGCGCGTGTGCTCGACTACTTCGCCGAGTACGCGCGAAACGCCCCCGGACGCCTCGAGCCCGACTGGGGCTGGGAGTTCGTGACGCTGCGGGTCGAGGACGAGGGCGACCACCCCGTGGTCGCCACGCTGCGCCGCGCCGAGGGCGCGGGCGCGTCGGCCGGCGTGGCGGAGGGCGAGGAGCGCGCCGTCCGCGCCAGGTACGCGATCGGCGCCGACGGGGCGCGCAGTCGGGTGCGCGAGGCGATCGGCCGCAGGCTCGTCGGCGACCAGGCCTTCCACGCGTGGGGCGTCATGGATGTGCTCGCCGAGACCGACTTCCCCGACATCCGCACCAAGTGCGCCATCCAGTCGCACGACGGCGGCAGCATCCTGCACATCCCCCGCGAGGGAAACCACCTGTTCCGGATGTACGTCGACCTCGGCGAGGTGCCGCCCGACGACAACGGCCGCGTGCGCCAGACCACGCAGGAGGAGGTCGAGGCGCGGGCGAACCGCATCCTTCACCCCTACACGCTCACCGTGAAGAACGTCGCGTGGCGCAGTGTCTACGAGGTCGGCCACCGCGTCACCGACAAGTTCGACGACGTGCCGTCCGGTGAGGACGGGGCGCGCACGCCCCGCGTGTTCATCGCCGGCGACGCGTGCCACACGCACAGCGCGAAGGCCGGCCAGGGGATGAACGTGTCGATGCAGGACGGCTGGAACATCGCCTGGAAGCTTGCGCACGTGCTCGAGGGGCGGGCACCCGAGGCGCTGCTCGACACCTACTCGGCCGAGCGCCAGCAGGTGGCAGTGAATCTGATCGAGTTCGACAAGCAGTGGTCGACGCTCATGGCCGCGAAGCCCGAGGAGATGGAGGATCCGTCGGCGCTCGAGGACTTCTACATGAAGACCATCGAGTTCCCGGCGGGATTTATGACGCAGTACGGGCCGTCGATGATCATGGGGACGGATGCGCATCCGCAGCTCGCGGCGGGGTTCCCGGTCGGCAAGCGCTTCAAGTCGCACCCGGTCGTGCGGGTATGCGACGCGAACCCGCAGCACCTCGGCCACCACCACCGGGCGGACGGCCGCTGGCGGATCTACGTGTTCGCGGACGCGGCGGCGCCGGGCGAGGCCTCGCGCACGACGGATCTCGCCGAGTGGCTCGCGTCGTCGCCGGACTCCCCGGTCGTCGCCTTCACGCCGGAGGGTGCCGACGTCGACGCGTGGTTCGACGTCAAGGTCGTGTACCAGCAGGACCATACGCGGGTCGAGACGAACGACGTGCCGAGGCTCTTCCTGCCGAAGGTCGGTCCCTTCCAGATCGTCGACTACGAGAAGGTGTACGCGGCGGATCCCGCCGACGACATCTTCGAGGCGCGCGAGATCAGCCGCGACGGGGTGATCGTCGTCGTGCGGCCCGACCACTACGTGGCGCAGGTGCTGCCGCTCGACGCGATCGACGAGCTCGCCGCGTTCTTCTCGGGGGTGTTCGCGCCGCAGCGGGCTGCCGTCTGAGGCGCGCGTCGGAAGGCGTGCCTGACGCAGGCCCTACGCCCCGAAGGCGCGGGCGATGCCGGCGGCGGCGGCGTGCAGCCGCTCGGCCAGTTCGGGCTCGGGGCGGGTGAGTGAGACGTGGATCGCCGCGACGGCGGCGAGCGGCTGACCCGGCAGCACAAGCGGCACGGCGACGGACCAGAGCGACGCGACGACCTCGTCGTGGCTCGTCGCGTACCCGCGCTCCCGGCTGATCGCGATCTCCTCGCGCAGCTCGGGCGACGCATCACGGGGCCACGCGGTGTCGGGAAGCTCCATCAGCAGGGCCTTGCCGGGTGCGCCGCGCGTGATCGAATGCCGGTGGCCTGGCTGGTACGACACGGCGACCGTCCGGCGCGGGGGAGTGCTCACGACCGTGATCCCCTCATCCGACTCCAGCAGCACGAGCAGGCAGGTCATGCCGAGATCGTCGGCCGCCTCGGCGAGCTCGGGAAGCGCTGCCTGCTGCAGGTCGCGCGAGACGCTCGCCGCGAGCGCCGCGAGGCCCGCGCCCAGCGAGACGAGGCCAGAGCCACCACGCGAGACGAGCCCGTGGTCCTCGAGCGTGCGCAGCAGCCGGTAGGCGACCGAGCGGTGCACCCCGAGGGAGGCCGCGAGCTCGTCGATCGACATCGCGCGGTCGGCCGCCGCGAGCACCTCCAGCAGGCGGATGCCGCGGCTCAGCGTCTGCGATCCGGCCTGCGCGCCCGAGTGGGAGGCGGCGGATCCGGCGGATGTCTCGGTCGGCGTGGCCACGTGCTCGATCCTATGCCGCGGCGTTCGATTATCGAATGGCCCGGACCGCCGGCGGCCCCAGAAACAGAGGATCCCGCCGGATCCGGGGCATGCGCCACGGACCCGGCGGGATCCTCTGCTGTGTTCGGGGCCTACGCCGCCTGCGCGCGCTCCACGACCTGCGCGATCCGGGCGAACAGGGGGTGCTCGGGCTCGAGGCCCGTCACCTGCGCCGTGAAGGCCGCGGCGTCGAGCTCGCGCAGCAGGCGCTGCAGGTCGACCGACTGCTCGTCCTCGGGATCGTCGAACGCGAGGAGGGCGTCGACCGCGGCGAGGAGGCCGTCCACCGGCAGGGCGCGCTCGACGGCCTCCGCCGCCGGGCCGACGAAGCGCTCGTGGCGCGACAGCTTGCGCAGCGGCTGGCGCCCGACGCGCCACACGGTGTCGGGAAGGGCCGGGTTGCGGAAGCGGCCGAGGATCGTCGCCCGGTACTGCGCGAGATCCGCCGGGTCGAACCCGTGCTTCGCGGCCAGCAGCGCCGAGGTCTCCTCGAGCGCCGCCGCGACGCCGTCGGCCACGGCCGTGTCGGCGAGTGCGTCGGAGATCTTCTCGAGGCCCGCGCGCGCACCGAGGTAGGCCGCCGTCGCGTGACCCGTGTTCACCGTGAAGAGCTTGCGCTCGATGTACGGCGCGAGGTCGTCCACGAAGTGGGCACCGGGGATCGACGGCGGGGTGTCGCCGAACGGCGGCCGCTCGATGGCCCACTCGAAGAACGGCTCGACGGTCACGTCGATGCCGTGTCCCTCGGGCTGGCCGGGAACGATCCGATCCACCGCCGTGTTGGCGAACACGGCCCGGCCGGCGAGGGCATCCCAGCCCTCGCCCGCCGAGTCCTGCATCTGCTGGCGCAGCGTGTCGGTCGCGCCGATCGCGTTCTCGCACGCCATCACCTGCAGGGGAGCGGCATCCGGGTCCCGCCGCGCGAGACCTGCGACGATGTGCGGCGCGATGAAGCGCAGCACCGTCGGGCCGACGGCAGTGGTGACGACGTCCGCCGTCGCCACCTCCGCCGCCACCGCATCCGGATCGGCCGCGCTGTCGATCGCGCGGAAGCCGGTCACCACACGATCGCGGCCCCCCTCACCGACCTCGTGCACGGTGTACTCGTCTGCCGCGTTGATCGCGTCGACGAGCGCCGTCGCGACGTCCGAGAACACCACCTCGTACCCGCCCTCGTGGAGCAGGAGCCCCACGAAACCGCGTCCGATGTTGCCCGCTCCGAAGTGGACCGCTTTCGCCATGGATCAGCCCTCGTTCACCGTCTTGAGCAGCGTGTACAGCTCCTCGGGCGTCTCGGCCCGCTTGAGCTGCTCGACCTGCTCCTCGTCCGAGAAGAGCAGTGCGACGTTCTGCAGGAGGCCGAGGTGCTCGTCACCGCGGCCGGCGATGCCGACGACGAACGTGACCCTGTCGCCGTCCCAGTCGACGCCGCCGTCGTAGCGGACGACGGTCAGGGCCGAGGCGAGCACCGCGTCCTTGGCGTCGTTCGTGCCGTGCGGGATCGCGAGCTCGTTGCCCATGAACGTCGAGACCGTCTGCTCACGGGTGAGCATCGCGTCGTAGTACTTGCCCGTGACGGCGCCGGCGGACTCGAGGATGTCGGCCGCCTCGCGGATCGCCTCGTCACGCGAGACCGAGCCGGCGTGGATCCGGACGCTTCCCTGCGTGAGCACGCCCTCCGACGCCGCGGCGCCGGAGTCGACGGCCGCCGCGGCGGCGCGCGCCTCGGCACGCGTGGCCGGAGCGTCGGTCGCCGGGGTCGGCGTGGCGACGAAGCCGGCGCCCTCATCCGTCGGCTCGCCGTGCTCGGCCTTGGTCTCGTCGGCCGACTGCTGCACGAGCAGCATCTGCACGATCTCGTCGTACTTCGGCGAGTTCATGAAGTTGTCCACCGAGACGTGCACCGCCGACTGCTCGCGCTGGCGGGCGCGGTCGGTCAGCTGCTGCTGGGTGACGACGAGGTCCGCGGATCCGTCGAGCGCGGCGATCGCCTTGTTCGTGACGTTCACTCCCTCGATGCCGGCGGCCTTGAACTTGTTGCGCAGCACGCTGGCGCCCATCGCGGACGAGCCCATGCCGGCGTCGCACGCGAACACGACGCGCTCGATGGTGTGCGCCGGGGCGGTGAGGGTGGCGGTGCCGCCCGCGGCACCCGCACCAGCGAGGCCGCTCAGCGTGGCCGACGACTTGCCCTTGTTCGCCTGCGTCCGAGCGACGGCCGTGGCGAACCCGTCGGAACCTGCCGCCTCGGCGGCGAGGTCGCGCGTGCGGCTCGCGCGCAGGATGACGGCGGCGATGAGGAACGACACCAGCGCCGACAGGACGACGGAGAGGATCACGCCGACGTAGCTGTCACGCGCGGTCTGCGCGAGCACCGCGATGATCGATCCCGGCGCGGCGGGGGCGACGAGGCCCGACTGGAAGATCGCGTTCGTGCCGACACCGGTCGCACCACCGGCGATGACCGCGAGGAGCAGAGCAGGCTTCATCAGGACGTACGGGAAGTAGACCTCGTGGATGCCGCCGAAGAACTGGATGATCGCCGCGCCGGGCGCCGAGGCGCGCGCGGCGCCCACCCCGAACAGGGTGAAGGCGAGGAGGATGCCCAGGCCGGGGCCGGGGTTCGCCTCCAGCAGGAACAGGATCGACTTGCCCGCCTCGGCCGACTCGGCGGTGCCGAGCGGCGTCAGGACGCCGTGGTTGATGGCGTTGTTGAGGAAGAAGACCTTGGCGGGCTCGATCAGGATGCTGGTCAGCGGCAGCAGGCCGTTGTCGACAAGCCATCCCACGGCGCCACCGAGGAGGTCCATGATCCAGTTCACGATCGGCGCGAGCACATAGAACGCGAACACTGCGGCGATGAATCCGAAGATTCCCGCCGAGAACATGTTCACGAGCATCTCGAAGCCGGCCTTGATCTTGCCTTCCCATAGGGCGTCGAGCTTCTTCATGACCCAGGCCGCGAGCGGACCCATGATCATGGCGCCGATGAACATGTGGATCTGGCCGATCTCCTTCTCTCCGGCCGCGACGAGATCCTCGTTGAGGAGGGCGATCAGCCAGTCGGAGCCGGCGATGGCGCCGAACGTGGCGACGGCGCCGACCACGGCACCGCGCGTCTCGTAGACCATCCGACCGCCCTGGTAGGCGATCAGGATCGGCAGCAGGTAATGGATCATCGGGCCGACGATCGACTCGAGCGCCGGATTCGGCGTCCAGCCCACGGCGATGAAGAACGCCGTGAAGATGCCCCACGCGATGAGCGCGGGGATGTTGGGCATGATCATGCCCGAGAGGAACGTGCCGACCTTCTGCACGCCCACGCGGATGCCGCCGGGCGCCTTCGCCGCGACCTGGGTGTCAGTCATGATGACTCGTCTTTCTGCTGTGTTCTGCTGTGATTTCGGGTGGGAGAGATGTCAGGAGGCGGCCGCGGCCTGCGCCGCGGCACGGGCCGCGGGCGCGTCGTCCGCGTCGAGGGCCGCCTGCGCGATGCGCCGGGCGTCCTCGATCGTGTAGCGGCCGAGCGAGAAGCGCACGTCGGCGAGGGCCGCGGGCGCCATCGACAGCGTGGTCGCGCCGAGACCGACGAGCACGACGGCGAGCAGCGGATCCGCGGCGGCCTCGCCGCAGATGCCGACCGGCTTGCCGTGCGCCCTGCCCGCCTCGCCGACCTCGGCGATGAGCTTCAGGACGGCCGGATGCCACGGATCCTGCAGCGTCGCGACCGAGCCGAGCAGGCGATCCGCCGCCATCGTGTACTGCGTCAGGTCGTTCGTGCCGATCGACGCGAAGTCGGCGTGGTTCAGCACGCGCTCGGCGAGCAGTGCCACCGCCGGGACCTCGACCATCACGCCGGCGGTCTTCAGGCCGAGCTCGCGGGCGAGGTCGGTGAAGTACCGGGTCTCCTCGACCGTGGCGATCATCGGCGCCATGACCCAGAGGTCGGCGTCGCTGTCGGCGTCGGCCCGAGCGAGAGCCGTGAGCTGGTCGCGCAGGATCTGCTCGTTCGCCCGCAGGGCGCGGAGACCGCGAAGCCCGAGGGCGGGGTTCTCCTCCTCGGCGTCGTTGAGGAACGGCAGGGGCTTGTCGGCGCCGGCGTCGAGCACGCGCACGACGACCTTCTTGCCCGCGAAGGCGGCGAGCAGCTTCGTGTACTCCGCCTGCTGCGCCTCGACCGTCGGGGCCTCCTTCGAGCTCAGGAACAGGAACTCGGTGCGGAACAGGCCGACACCCTCCGCGCCCAGCTCGAGTGCCTCGTCCGCGCCCTTCGGGGAGCCGAGGTTGGCCAGCAGCGGCACGGGCGTGCCATCGGCGAGGGCGCCCGGCGTGACCGGAGCGGCGACGGCCGCCGCGCGCTCGTCGGAGCGGCGCTGAGCCTCGGCGAGCTGCTCGTCGGTGGGAGAGGCGACGACCGCGCCCGCGGCGGCATCCACGATCACGACGTCGCCCTCGGCGAGGCCGGTCGCGCCGGATGCGCCGACGACCGCGACGATCCCCTTCTCGCGGGCGAGGATCGCGGTGTGCGAGGTCGGGCCGCCGTCGGTGGTGACGAGCGCGAGGACGCGGTTGGGGGACTCGGGGTCGAGATCCAGCAGCGCCGTGTCGGCTGGTGCGAGATCCGGAGCCAGCAGCACAAACGGGTGCCCCGGCGAGGGGACGCCCGGCGCCGGCTCGCCGCGCAGGTGCGCGATCACGCGCGCGGCGACGTCGTCGAGGTCCGCGGCGCGCTCCCCGAGGTAGCCGCCCACGGCCTCGAGCGTCGCGCGGAACTCGGCGAACGCGTCGTGCACCGCCCACTCGGCGGTCTTGCCCTCGTCGAGGCGGGCCTGCACTGCCTCCTCGAGCGACGGGTCCTCCGCCATCATCGCCTGCGCCTCGAGCACGTCGTGGGCGGCACCGCCCGCGGCCTCGGCGCGGCGCGTCAGCTCGGCCGCGACCGCGCCGACGGCCTCGCGCACGCGCGCGGCCTCCTCCTCGGGAGAACGCTCGCTGCGCGTGTCCTTCGGCGCCGGCGTGCGCTCAGGCATCCGCGCGATCGGCCCCTGGGCCACGCCCAGGCCGATGCCGACGCCGCTGATGGTGTCGCTCACTTGGTCTCGTTCCGCTCGTGGGTGCGTCGCATCGGGATCACTGCGCGTCGTGGTCGGTGACAAGCAGCTGCTCGAGCGTGTCGAGCACGCCCTCCGCGCCCTCGCCCTCCGCCGTCAGCGTGACCTCGTCCCCCTGCTCGACGCCGAGCGCGATGACACCGAGGATGCTGGCGGCGTTGACCGGCTTTCCGTCGCCCTTCGCGATCGTGACCGGGATGCCGGCCTCCTTCGCTGCCTGCGCGAACAGCTTCGCGGGGCGCGCGTGGAGTCCGTGAGACGAGCCCAGCTGAAGGGTGCGAGTGGCCATGGTGATCCTTTCGTCAGGCGGGCTCCGCGGCCGCGGAGTCCACGTCGGAGGGGGCGGCGACCGCGAGCGCGAGCGCTCGGCTGCCGTCACCGTCGGTGAAGATGTCGTCGGGCAGCAGCACGACGCGCACTCCTCGCGGTCTCGCGAGGGCGCGGATCTCGTCGAGCGAGCGCTCGAGATGCGGGCCGACCATCACGACATCCGCCGTGTCGAGGTCGGTCGCGAGGGAGGGGGCGGCGCCGGCGATGGCCGTGAGGTCGATGCCGGCCGATGCGGCGGCACGACGAAGCCGCAGCGCGACGAACGTACTGGACGCGCCCGCACCGCACACAACGAGGATCCTCATCGATTCCCACACATCCCTTCGGAATCGATCCTGATCTTCGGCTGGGAGCGGCGCAACGAGGATTGTTTCCGCCCCCGCGGAAGATCCCGCGTGCGCGCGCGTGATTGACTTGCGGATATGACGAGGCGGCGGCAGGACCGGGTGCTCGGCATCCTGATCCGCCGCGGCGACTGGGTGACGGCCGCGACGCTCGCCGATCAGCTGGGAGTGACCCCGCGCAGCGTCCGCAGCTACGTCACCGCGGTCAACGCGCGCGTGCCGGGCGCCGAGGCGATCGAGTCGGGGCCGGCCGGATACCGGGCCACGGGCGCGGCCGCGGCCGTGCTGCGGGCCGGCGCCGAGACGGATCCGGGAACGCCCCGCGAGCGCCTTCACGGCGTCGTCCGCGCGCTGCTCGACGCCGGCGACGGGATCGACGTGCACGAGACGGCGGACAGGATGCACGTCAGCTCCGCCACGCTCGAGGCCGACCTCGGACGCGTGCGGTCGCTGCTCGGCGACGGCGCGGGGCTGACGCTGGTGCGCGCGGGCTCGCGCATCCGGCTCGTCGGCTCGGAGCTCGCGCAGCGGCGGTTCGTCAGCCGGCTCGCCCACGACGAGATGGACGAAGGGGCGTTCGACCTCGAGGCCCTCCGGCGCGCGGCGGACGCGATGGCGATCCCGTCTGAGGCGCTCGGAGCGTTCAAGACCGACCTCGTCGCGCGGCTCGGCGAGCTCGGGTACTTCGTCAACGAGTTCGCCGCCGCGGATGTCGTGCTGCATGTCGCGATCGCCGCCGACCGCGTCGCGCAGGGCCGGGCGCTCGACGCGGTGCACGGCGACCCGGAGCCCGCCCGCGCCCGCCTCGCCGACATCGTCGGAGAGCTCACCAGTCGGCACTTCGGGGTCGAGCTCGGCCAGGGCGACCGCCTCCACCTCGCGGCGCTGCTGCTCACGCGCGTCGTCGTGCCCGGTTCGCGCGAGGAGCCGGCCGTCGCGCCGGATCCGCGCATCGCGGCCGTCGTGCGCACGGCGGTCGAGCGGGCGGCCGAGTCGTACCTCGTCGACATCGCGCACGACGACTTCGTCGAGCGTCTCGCGCTGCATGTGCAGAACCTCGTGCACCGGGCACGCGAGCAGGCGTGGTCGCGGAACCCGCTCACCCGCACGCTGAAGTCGGCGTATCCGATGATCTTCGACGTCGCCGTCTCGATCGCCGGCGAGCTGTCGGTCACGCTCGGCGTTCCCATCCACGACGACGAGATCGCCTACATCGCGATGCACGTGGGAGGCCGCCTCGAGCGCAGCCGCCGCGCCGAGACGATGCTCACGGCGACGATCGTGTGCCCCGGCTACTACGAGCTCCACGAGCTGCTGCGCTCGAGCGTCGACCGCTCGCTCGGCCGCTCGATCGAGGTGACGGGCGTCGAGACCCGCGTCGACCCCGACTGGTCGGCGATCGACTCCGACCTCGTGCTCACCACGATCGAGCCGCCCGTCCACGTCACGGGACTCCCCTCGGAGCGCATCGTGCGGATCCAGCCCTTCCTGACCGACGCCGACGTGGAGCGCGTGACCGCCGCGGCGGGGCGCGTGCGCCGGGCCCGCCGCCTCGGCCGGCTGCGCGCGGAGCTCGCCCGCTACTTCGCGCCCGGCGCGTTCCTGCGGGGAGTGGATGCGTCCCGCGGCGAGGAGGGCGTCATCCGGGATCTCGGAGCGCTGCTCGTCGCGCAGGGAGTGATCGGCGACGACTACGTCGACAGCACGATCGAGCGCGAGCGGCTGTCGTCGACGGCGTTCACCGAGACGCTGGCCGTGCCGCACGCGCTGAAGATGACCGCCGCGCGCACCGCCATCGCCATCGGGATCAGCGAGCAGCCGATCGCATGGGGCGATGCGCGGGTGCACGTCGTCGCCCTCGTCGCCTTCAGCGAGAGCGACCGCCCGGCCTTCCAGACGGTGTTCGAGCAGCTCGTCGAGGTGTTCGGCGAGCCCGAGAGCGCGCAGCGCCTCGTCCGCCGCGGCGTCGACCTGTCGTCGTTCCTTGACGAGCTCGCCGCCGTGATCGACGGCTGATCCTAGGGCGCGCCGAAGCCGGAGACCTTGGGCACTGCTCCGGACGAGTCGAGCGTGGTCGTCACACCCCGCGCGGATCGAGCAGGCCGGCCGCGATGTCCAGCGTGGCCTCCGCCTCGGGACCGTCCGTCTCGAGCACGACCTCCGCGCCACGCTCCAGCGCGAGGTCCATCACCGCGAGCACGCTCGTCGCATCCACCGTCGCGCCCGCCGTGCGGATCCGGATGCCGCCCTCCCGCCCCTGCGCGAGCCGGGCCAGCTCCGCGGCGGGCCGCGCGTGCAGCCCCGCGTGAGCGGTGATCACGACCCTGCGCAGCGCCATGCGCCCACGCTACCGTCCGCGCCACGCCCGCGAGCAGGCATCCGCGCCCCCAGCAGGCATGCGCGTCCATGCCTGCTCGCGGCAGGGATGCCTGGTCGGCGACGGTGAGCGGGCTCACCCGGGCGGGATGATGCCGAAGCGCGCCAGGTGCCGGCCGAGGGTGTCGGCGTCGGGCATGTCCTTGTCCATCCAGCGCACGAACGGCTCCTGCGTGCGCCCCCGGATCCAGTCCTCGCGCCGTTTCTCGTCGATCAGTGCCTGCTCGGGGGTGCGACCGTTGAGGAATCGTGGGTCGGTGTACTTCGCCGCCCCGTCGAGCTCGCCGATGCCGTGACGGAACTTGAAATCCAGCCGATAGTCCGCGCCGTTCGGGCCGGGAAACGGCACCTGGATCCGGACGTCCCGGAATCCGAGGACGTGAAGGAACCAGCGTCCCGCGCTCTCACCGGGGGAGTCGGCGCGGTGATCCGCGAACGCCATCACCGTGCGCGCCCGTCGGATGCCGCGTGCACCGGGAGAGCGTGCGATGCGCTCGAGAAGGGTCGCCCGGAGACGCTCCGCCCCGCCGACGACCTCGTCTTCGCGCTGACGCAGAGCGGCATCGGCCAGAGCGATGCCCGCTTCCGTCGGCAGCACCCGGATCAGGTCGAAGACGGTCCGCTCGAGACTCGTCATCAGAAGGCCGTCGCGCTCGACGACGTCGGAGTCGGGGAGCGGCACTTCATGGCGGATCACGGAGCCGGTATCCGGTGCGGCGACAGAGGTGATCGTGTGGACGCGTTCGTCTTCGCCCCTGACTCTGAACAGCGGCAGGTCCTGGAGAGCCGCGGCGGTGAACAGTGAGTACACCCGCGGTGCTCGGAAGGCGCGCGCGGCCGCTCGCGCGTTTGCGCGTTGCCGCCCTTCCGTGAACTGGGCCTTCCACTCGGATTCGCGGGCATAGACCCCGGGGTGCAGCCGTCGGAGTTCCTTGCGCTTGGCGGCTGCGAGCACCTCCCGCTGGCTCATGCCGCGTGCCTCGAGCTCAGCAAGGGTTCTGACGACGATCTCCTCGGCCATGCCGTCGATGATCGCCGGGCGACTCTGCTCGCAGCTCGGCTCGACCCCGGTCCTGGCGAAGCCCGCGCGCACACCGCCGCTGTGGACGAGCCACCGCGCCGCCCGGCGCCGCCGGGCCGCCACCGCGCATCCGCGCCGAGCAGGCATCCGCGCCGCCATCAGGCATGCGCGCCCATGCCTGCTCGCGGCAGGGATGCCTGTTCGCTGCAGGGACGCCTGGTCCGCGCCGAGCGGGCTGTGTTGCGGCGTGTGACGGGCGGCGTGACAGGGGCAGGGGGCGGTTTCTACCGTGGAGGGCATGAGCGACAAGACGACCCAGGATGTGCTGCCCGTGCAGCGCGCCGTCGCCTCGGCATGGCCGAGCGCATGGATCGACGCGCTCGTGATGTGCTCGGACGCCACGGGCCTGCTGCTCAGCACCCTCGCGGGAGAGCTCCTCTCGGTCGACACGCGGGCGCGCGTCGCCGTCGGCGAGCCGGTCGCGTTCCATCCGGTCGCCGAGGTGGTCTCGGTCGGCGGCGAGCTCATCCGCGCTCGCCGCAGCTGACGGCGGCGGCCGTCAGGCCATCTGCATCGAACCCATCATCCTGCGGCAGGTCTCGACCATCGCCTCGCAGGCCATGGCGCAGATGCGGCAGTGCTCGGCCATCTCGGCGTGCATGCGGCACTCGGCGGCGCACGCCTCGCCCATGGTCATGCACGCGGTCATCATCCCCTGCATGACGCCCATGTCGTAGCCCTGCGGGCGCATCATCATGCGCATCATGGTCGTCGCCACGTCGGCCATGTTCGCGCACATCGCCGCGCATCGCGCCATGTCCTCGCCGGCATCGGCGTCGGCGCACATCGTGGCGGTCATGCTCACGGCCGAGCACGCCTCGATGCACTCCTGCATCATGCCCATGTCCATGCCGCTCGTCTGAGCGCTCGGCATCGACTCCATCATCTCCATCATCATTCCCATGCGCGTTTCCTCTCCTCGGGGGCGGCGCCGGGCGGCCGTCCGTCTGCTCGAATGCTACGACTCGGGCAGACGGCGGCCAAGGGGTCAGGAGAGCCGGTCGAGCAGCTCCCGCACCGCCTGCTCGAGGGCGACGAGGCGTGCGGCCGAGTCCTCCGCCGACTCGCCGCGCACATCCAGGTACGCCTTCAGCTTCGGCTCCGTGCCGCTCGGGCGGGCGATGACGCGGGATCCGTCCGCGAGCGCGTAGCGCAGGACGTCGCCGCCGAGCCGCGCCGGGTCCTGCAGCAGGTCGTCGGCACGCTCGACGGCGGTCTCGCCGAAGGCCGCGGGCGGCTCGGCGCGCAGCGAGGCCATGATCGTGGCGATCGTCGAGACGTCCTCGACGCGCAGCGACACCTGGCCGCTCGCGTAGAAGCCGATCTCGGCCGTCAGCTCGTCGAGCAGGTCGGCGATGGTGGCGCCGCGTCCGCGCGCCTCCGCCGCGAGCTCGAGGAACGCGATCGAGGCGGAGATCCCGTCCTTGTCGCGCACCGTCTCGGGGTTCACGAGGTAGCCGAGGGCCTCCTCGAAGCCGAAGACGAGGCCGGGGGCGCGGGAGATCCACTTGAAGCCCGTGAGCGTCTCGTGGAAGCCGAGTCCGTACTTCTCCGCGATCGCGCCGAGCCCCGGCGACGACACGAGCGAGCACGCGAGCGACGCATCCGGCGTCCCGGCGGCGGCACGGGCGGCGCGGCGGCCGAGCAGCAGGCCCACCTCGTTGCCGGTGAGACGACGCCAGCCGCTCTCAGCGGGGATGGCGACCGCGAGGCGGTCGGCATCCGGATCCTGCGCGAGCACGAACTCCGCGCCCGAGGCCGCCGCGGTCGCGAACGCGAGGTCCATGGCGCCCGGCTCCTCGGGGTTCGGGAACGCCACGGTCGGGAAGGTGCCGTCGGGCTCGATCTGCTCGGGCACGACCGTCGGCTGGGGGTAGCCCGCCTCCTCGAGCACGCGCGAGAAGGTCTCCCATCCGACGCCGTGCATCGCGGTGTAGACCCAGCGCGTGCCGGCGGCGCCCTCGGGCGCGGGCCCGACGGCGGCGGTGGCCGAGACGTAGGCCTCGATCACGGCCTCGTCGGCGATCTCGTACGCGCTCGAGCGCGGCAGGTCGCTCACCGACTGCTCGTCGGCGACCCGACGGATGCTGGCGGCGATGTCGGCGTCCGACGGGGCGACGATCTGGGAGCCGGCGTCGCTGCCGCCGAGGTACACCTTGTAGCCGTTGTCGTTCGGCGGGTTGTGGCTGGCGGTCACCATGACGCCGGCGTCGGCGCCGAAATGGCGCACCGCGAAGGCGAGCACGGGCGTCGGCAGGCGACGGGGGAGCAGGATGGCCCGCAGCCCGGCACCGGCGAACAGCTCGGCGGAGTCGCGCGCGAAGACGTCGGAGTTGCGGCGGCCGTCGTAGCCGACGACGACCGTCGGAGTCGCCTCGGGGTCGCGCGTCCGCAGGAACTCGGCGAAGCCCGCGGCGGCCTGCGCGACGAGCACGCGGTTCATCCGGTTGCTGCCGGCGCCGAGCGCCCCGCGAAGGCCCGCGGTGCCGAACTGCAGCCGGCCGTCGAAGCGGTCGGCGAGGTCGTCGGCCGCGTCCTCGTCGCCGGCCTCGACGCGCTCGATCAGCGCGGCGAGCTCGGTGCGGGTCTGCTCGTCGGGGTCCTGTGCGAGCCAGGCGCGGGCGCGATCCAGGATCGCCGCGCCCATCAGAGTCGTCCGATCACGCGGGCGAGCAGGTCGGAGATCACCGGCTCGGCCTGACGGCCGGCGTCGATCACCTCTTCGTGACTGAGCGGATCGGGCGAGATCCCGGCCGCGAGGTTCGTGATCAGCGAGAAGCCGAGCACTTCCATGCCGGCCTGGCGGGCGGCGATCGCCTCGAGAGCGGTCGACATGCCGACGATGTGGCCGCCCATCGCCTTCGCCATCTGCACCTCGGCGGGGGTCTCGTAGTGCGGCCCGCGGAACTGGCAGTAGACACCCTCGTCGAGGCTCGGGTCGATCTCGCGCGCGAGGTCGCGCAGGCGGCGCGAGTAGAGGTCGGTCAGGTCGATGAAGGTGGCGCCCTCCAGCGGAGAGTCGGCCGTGAGGTTGAGGTGGTCGCTGATCAGCACCGGCTGGCCGGGTGCCCAGTGCTCCTTGATGCCGCCCGCGCCGTTCGTCAGCACCATGGTCTTCGCGCCGGCGGCGGCGGCCGTGCGGACGCTGTGGACGACGCGGCGGACGCCGTGGCCCTCGTAGTAGTGGGTGCGGGCGCCGATCACCAGCACTGCCTTGCCGCCCTCGGTGCGCAGCGACCGGATCGTTCCCACGTGGCCGGCGAGCGCGGGCTTCGAGAACCCGGTGACCTCGGTCGCGGGGATCTCCGCGACCGTCTCGCCGATGAGCTCGGCGGCCTTGCCCCAGCCGCTTCCGAGCGTCACGGCGATGTCGTGGCGGTCGACGCCGGTCAGCCGGGCGATGTCGGCGGCGGCCGCGGTGGCGACCTCGAACGGATCGGCGGGAGCGTCGAGCGGATGTGCCTGGGTCATGGATCCACGATAGATGTTCCGTTCTTTTCTTCCGCTCGCACCCGCTCGGGCGACGCTTCGCGCCGCCGAACCCGCGCCCGTTCGACGCGGGCCCCGCGGGGGACAAGAATGGGGGCATGGTCTTCGACTTCGAACGCAGGCAGCGGATCGCGATCCTCGGCGGTGGCCCGGGCGGATATGAGGCGGCGCTCGCCGGCGCACAGCTCGGGGCGGATGTCACCGTCATCGAGCGCGTCGGGATCGGCGGCTCGGCGGTGATCACCGACGTCGTGCCCTCGAAGACCCTGATCGCCACGGCCGACGCGGCGCTCGCGGTCGCGGAGGCGGGCGACCTCGGCGTGCAGTTCTACGCCAAGGGCGACAGCGGCAAACCGCTCAAGCCCGAGATCGCGATCAACCTGCTGGCGATCAACAAGCGGCTTCTGGCGCTCGCCGGGCAGCAGTCGGAGGACATGCGCAGCAGCCTGCTCGAGGCGGGCGTGCGGATCATCGCCGGTCATGGCCGGCTCGAGGGCGAGGACGCGGTCGTCGTCTCGACGGGCCAGGACGGCACCGACTTCGACCGCATCGAGGCCGACACGATCGTCATCTCCACCGGGGCGACGCCCCGCGAGCTGCCCGCGGCGCGCCCGGACGGCGACCGCATCCTGACGTGGAAGCAGCTGTACAACCTCACGGCCGTCCCCGAGCACCTGATCGTGGTCGGCTCGGGCGTGACCGGCGCCGAGTTCGCCTCGGCCTACATGAACCTCGGTGCGAAGGTCACGCTGGTCTCGAGCCGCGACCAGGTGCTGCCCGGTGAGGACGCCGACGCCGCCAAGGTGCTCGAGAAGGTCTTCAAGCGCGGCGGCATGACGCTCCTCGCCAAGGCTCGCGCCGACAAGGTCGAGAACACCGGCGAGGGCGTCGTCGTCACGCTCTCGGACGGCCGCACGATCGAGGGCTCGCACTGCCTCATGGCCGTCGGCGCTGTGCCCAACACGGCGGGCATCGGCCTCGAGGAGGCCGGTGTGCAGATGACCGAGTCCGGCCACATCCGGGTCAACAAGGTCAGTCGCACCTCGGTGCCGAACATCTACGCCGCGGGCGACTGCACCACGCTGCTGCCGCTCGCCTCCGTCGCGTCGATGCAGGGGCGCACCGCCGTCTTCCACGCGATGGGCGACACGGCGATCCCGCTCGAGGAGCGCAAGATCGCGTCGAACATCTTCACCAACCCCGAGATCGCGACGGTCGGCTGGACCGAGAAGCAGATCGAGGAGCGCGTCGTCGACGGCGAGGTGCACACCCTCCCGCTGTCGTCCAACGCGCGCGCGAAGATGATGGGCGTCAAGGACGGCTTCGTGAAGCTCTTCGCGCGCACCGGGTCGGGCACCGTCATCGGCGGCGTGATCGTGGCGCCCAAGGCGTCCGAGCTGATCTTCCCCCTGTCCCTCGCGGTCGAGCGGCGCCTCACCGTCGACCAGCTCGCCCGGGCGTTCGCGGCCTACCCGTCGCTGTCCGGATCCATCACGGATGCGGCCCGCGCCATGCACCACGTCCAGTCCTGACACGACTCCGGAGGCGGCGCTCATGACCGAGACGACGGATCCTCCGGCCGGGTCGACTGCGCCCCAGCGGGTGCTGCGGTGGGTGCTCGGCGCCGTCGTGGTGTTCCTCGCCGTCCTCGGGTCGCTCGCGCTGCTCGGCGCGATGAAGGTCATCCCCGAGATCGCGCTGTTCGGCAATGAGTCCGAGGAGCGCAACGCGCAGGTGCTCACCGCCGTCTCCCGCGAGGAGCAGGTCGTGCTGCTGAGCCTCGGGATCGAGGGGATCGACGAGAAGACGGACAGGACGACGTTCCTCGGCGTCGACATCCCCGGCAGCGAGCGCGCCACGTTCGTGCAGTACTCGTTCAGCGCCAAGCTCGGGATCGAGGGAGGGGACGTCCGCATCGACGAGACCGGCGAGGGCGAGTACCGGATCACGGTGCCGGAGTTCGTCTTCATCGGGCACGACGACGAGCACTTCGAGCTGATCACGGAGCGCAACGGCGCCCTCAGCTGGATCACGCCCGAGATCGACGAGCTCGAGATGGTCCGCGGCATCCTGAGCGACGACGTGAAGGCGCAGTACGTCGCCGACAACGAGGCGCTGCTGCGGGAGCAGACCGAGAGCTTCTATCGCCGGATCGTGACGGGGATCGATCCGGAGATCGAGCTCACGTTCGTCTTCGAGGACTCCGCGGGCTCCCGCCGCTGACCCGGCCGCGCGCCCGTCGTGCAGACGTGAGAGAGGCCCGGATCCGAGTGGATCCGGGCCTCTTCTGCGTCCTCGTCAGCTGATCTGCAGCAGCTGGTGGCCGGCCGACACCGTCGCACCGGGAGTCGCGTCGATCGCGCGGACCACGCCGTCCTTGTGGGCCTGGAGCGGCTGCTCCATCTTCATCGCCTCGAGCACGACCACCAGGTCGCCCTTGACGACCGACTGGCCCTCCTCGACGGCGACCTTCACGATCGTCGCCTGCATGGGCGACTTCACGGCGTCGCCGGACGCCCCGCTCGACACGGCGGCCGAGGCGTGGCTGCGACGCGAGGGCGGCACGATCGCCGGGCGTCCCTGCGTGCCCGGGGCCTGGGCGATGCGGTCGGGAAGCGAGACCTCCAGGCGCTTTCCCGCGACCTCGACGACGACCGTGTGGCGCGTCTCGGCGGGCTTGGCGGCCTCGAGCTCGCCATCCCAGGCGGGGATGTCGTTGACGAACTCGGTCTCGATCCAGCGGGTGAAGACCCCGAACGTGCCGTCCTCGGCCGTGAAGGCGGGATCGCGCACGACCTTGCGGTGGAAGGGCAGCACGGTCGGAAGCCCGGCGACCTCGAACTCGTCGAGGGCTCGGCGGGAGCGCTCGATCGCCTCCGCGCGGTCGCGTCCCGTGACGATGATCTTCGCCAGCAGCGAGTCGAACGCACCGCCCACGACGTCGCCGGCGGTGACGCCGGAGTCGAGACGGATGCCGGGGCCGCCGAAGGTCTTGAAGACGTGGATCGGGCCGGGCTGGGGGAGGAACCCGCGACCCGGGTCCTCGCCGTTGATGCGGAACTCGATCGAGTGGCCCGTCGGCGCGGGGTCGTCGTAGTCGATCAGCCCGCCCGCGGCGATGCGGAACTGCTCGCGCACCAGGTCGATGCCCGTGACCTCCTCGGAGACGGGGTGCTCGACCTGCAGCCGCGTGTTGACCTCGAGGAACGAGATGGTGCCGTCGGCGCCGATGAGGAACTCGCAGGTTCCGGCGCCGACGTAGCCGACCTCGCGCAGGATCGCCTTGGACGCCTCGTAGAGCGTGGCGTTCTGCTCGTCCGTGAGGAACGGCGCGGGCGCCTCCTCGACGAGCTTCTGGTGGCGGCGCTGCAGCGAGCAGTCGCGCGTCGAGATCACGACCACGTTGCCGGCGGCATCCGCGAGACACTGCGTCTCGACGTGGCGCGGCTTGTCGAGGTACTTCTCGACGAAGCACTCGCCGCGACCGAACGCCGCGATCGCCTCGCGCGTCGCCGACTCGAACTGCTCGGGCACCTCGTCGATCGTGCGGGCCACCTTCAGGCCGCGCCCGCCGCCGCCGTAGGCGGCCTTGATCGCGATGGGAAGACCCACCTCGCGGGCGAAGGCGACGACTTCGTCGGCGGTCTCGACCGGGCCCGGCGTGCCGGGGGCGAGCGGGGCGCCGACCTTCTCGGCGACGTGACGCGCGGTCACCTTGTCGCCGAGGGCCTCGATCGCCTCGGGCGACGGGCCGATCCAGATCAGTCCCGCGCCGATGACGGCGCGCGCGAACTCGGCGTTCTCGGCGAGGAAGCCGTAGCCGGGGTGCACGGCGTCGGCGCCGGAGCGGCGGGCGACCGAGAGGATCTTGTCGATCTGCAGGTACGTGTCGGCGCTGGTGGCGCCGTCGAGGGCGTAGGCCTCGTCGGCGAGACGTGCGTGAAGCGCATCGCGATCCGGGTCGGCGTAGACGGCGACAGACGAGATCCCCGAGTCGCGCGCCGCGCGGACGATGCGTACGGCGATCTCGCCGCGGTTCGCGATGAGCACCTTGGCGATGGAAGGCATGGATTCGAGCCTACCCACGGGCGTGCCGCGGCATTTGACGCCGCTCGACAAGAAAACCGCCATAACGTGTGGGGCGGTCCACTGGTTGCTCACGCCTGCCGCATCCGCTCGGGCACCCGCTTCGCGGATGCCGCTCGCGTCTGCGGACGCTGTCGCTTCGCTCCATCGAAGGCGTGAGGGCAGCGCTTCGCGCTGCGGGCCGCATCCGCGGCACGCTCGCTTCGCTCGCACGGGGTGGGTGCTGGCGTTGTCGCGCCTGCCGCGTCCGCGGCGCGCTCGCTTCGCTGGCAGGTGCTGGCGCCGTCACGCCTCCCGCATCCGCGCTACGCCGGACGGTTCCAGAGGGTGGGCCAGGCGACGCCCAGCTCGCGCACGAGGCGGCGGACCGTCGACAGCGACATGCCCACCACGGTCGACGGGTCGCCCTCGACGCGCTCGATGAAGGCGCCGCCGACGCTGTCGACCGTGAAGGCCCCCGCCACGTGAAGCGGCTCTCCGGTCGCGACGTAGGCGGCGATCTCGGCGTCGTCGACGTCGGCGGCGAACGTCACGGCGGCCTCGGCGACCGCGTGCGCCTCCACCGGCTCGTCGTCGCCGGTCACGAGGAACACGCTGTGACCCGAGTGAAGGACGCCCGTGCGCCCCCGCATCCCGGTCCACCGCTCGGTCGCCGCCTCGGGGGTGTAGGGCTTGCCGTAGACGGTGCCGTCGAGCTCGAACATCGAGTCGCCGCCGATCACGACGCCCTCGAATCCGGGGTGCTCCTCGCGCACGCGCCGCGCGACATCCGCCGCCTTGAGGCGCGCAAGCAGCAGCACGTGCTCGGCGGGCGGCAGGATGCGCTCCTCCCGGGCCTCGGTCTCGGCGATCACCGCCTCCTCGTCGACCGCCGGCGCCAGGGCGACCGGCTCGATGCCGGCCTGCCGCAGCAGCATCAGGCGGGCGGGGGACGTCGAGGCGAGGCAGACCTGCATGACGTCATCCTCTCAGGAGGGTTCGAGGGGTTCGGTCAGGCGCGGGCTGAGAGGATGGACGGATGCAGAGCGGGGATGTCGTCGACCTGGACGTGACCGGGGTCGCCCACGGGGGAGTGTTCGTCGCGCGCGAGGAAGGTCTCGTGGTCTTCGTCCCCGACGCCCTTCCCGGCGAGCGGATCCGGGCGCGGATCACCGAGGTGAAGAAGTCGTTCGCGCGCGCGGAGGCCCTCGAGGTCCTCGACGCGTCGCCAGATCGCCGCCCCCACGTGTGGGCGCAGGCCGACATCTCGACGGCCCCCGAGGCGCGTCCGGGCGGTGCCGACTTCGGGCACATCTCCCTGCCGCGTCAGCGGGCGCTCAAGGCCCAGGTGCTGCGCGAGGCGTTCGAGCGCTTCGCGGGAACCGAGATCGACGTCGAGGTGCGGGGCCCCGAGGACCTGCTGGGCGGCGACCACCCGACGGTCCGAGGCACCGCCGACGGCACGCACTACCGCACCCGCGTCAGCCTCCACGTCGACGCCGAGGGCCGCATCGGCCCGTACGCCGCGCGCAGCCACACCGTGATCCCCGTCGACGCGTATCCGCTTGCGACGCCCGAGATCGAGGCCGTCGCGCTCGCCGTGCGCAAGGCGCCCGAGGGTCGGATCGACCTCGTGCAGCCGGCGGACGGCGCGGTCCGCACCATCCGCCGCGCGGCCCGCACCGGCGACCGCCGGCGCCGCTTCGCCCCCAAGCCCGAGCGCGTCGTGCCCGAGGTCGTCACCGAGCGCGTCGGCGACCGCGAGTTCCAGGTGGATGCCGGCGCCTTCTGGCAGGTGCACCGCGCCGCGGCGGCGACGCTCGACCGCGCGGTCCGCGACGCCCTCGGCGAACTCTCCAGCGACGCCTGGCACCTCGACCTCTATGGCGGCGTCGGCCTGTTCGCCGCCGCCCTCGGCGACCTCGCCGGAAGCGCGAGGATCACGACGGTCGAGTCGGAGCCGCGCGCGACGGCGCACGCCGAGCGCAACCTCGAGGAGTTCGGCGCGGAGGCCGTCACGGCGCGCGTCGACCGGTTCCTGTCGCGCGTGTCGAACCAGGCGAGCCTGTTCGATCGCGAGATGCTCACGCGCGGCGTCACGCTTCTCGATCCGCCCCGCTCCGGAGCGGGCCGCGAGGTCGTCGAGGGGATCGCCGACCTCGGCTCCTCGCGCGTCGCGTACGTCGCGTGCGATCCGGTCGCCCTCGCCCGCGACGTGGGCTACTTCCGCGCCTCGGGGTACGAGCTGCAGAGCATCCAGGCCTACGACCTGTTCCCGAACTCCCACCACGTCGAGGCCGTCGCCATCCTTCAGCGCTGACGCCGTCCCGCGGCTATCATCAGGCCGTGAGACGTCTTCTTGCGGCCCCCCAGTTCTGGTTCCGCGGGCTGCTCGTCGCCATCTCGGTGTTCGGCTTCATGGTCGGATCCCACTCGGTCTCGTACCTGACGACGATCACGAACGCGATCCTGCTCGGGTACCTCGTCGTCGGCGTCTGGACGATGTGGGTGCGCCGGTCTCCGGATCTGCCCGCCCCGCGCCTGCGCGGGGCGATCGCGACCTGGATGCTCTTCATCGCGCTCATCGCCCATTCGATGCTCGCGCACGGGGCGAACCCGTTCGACGAGGTCTTCGTGCCGGATCCCGCGGAGTCGCTGCAGGGAATCGCGCTCCTGATCGCGCACTACGTGATGCCGGCCGGGATCCTGATCGACTGGCTGGCGTTCGGCCCGCGCGGAAAGACCACCTGGCGCGACCTGCTGTGGTGGCCGCTGTTCCCCGTCGCCTACGGCGTGCTGACGATCCTTCGGGCGATCTGGTTCCCCGCGGTGACGAACCGGGTGCCGTATCCCTTCATGCAGCCGAACGGCGACGACTGGTTCGGGGTCGTCGTGTCGCTGCTGCCGATGATGCTGGCGGTGATGGCCATCGGCGCCGCCCTCATCGGATGGGATCGCGCGGTGGCGCTCGTCGCGGCCGGCGCGCAGTCGGCCGAGCGGGAGGCGGGCCGGGTGGCAGATAGGCTCTCGCCATGACCCGTGTGGCCCTCATCGACGACCACGAGTCCGTTCGCCTCGGACTCGTCGCCGCCCTCCAGCGCGACGGCGAGGACGTCGTGTTCGCGGGAGCGAGCGTTGCCGAGTACCGCGCGTGGCGACTGAGCGTGGCCGCGCCGCCCGCCGACGTGGTGCTGCTCGACCTGACGCTCGGCGACGGCACCACCGTCACCGAGAACGTCGTCGCCCTCGCCGGCGAGTCGGCGGTCATCATCCACTCCGTCGCCGACCGCCCGGCGGCCGTGCGCGAGGCGCTCGCGGCGGGAGCCGTCGGCGTCGTCAGCAAGGCATCCCCGCTCGACGACGTGCTCGGGGCCGTGCGCACCGCGGCGCGCGGCGAGCCGCTCAACAACGTCGAGTGGGCGAGCGCCGTCGAGGGCGACCGCGCCTTCGCCGACGCGCAGCTGTCGACCCGCGAGCGCGAGGTGCTGCGGCTCTACGCCGCCGGCCTTCCGCTGAAGATCGTCGCCGACCGCCTCGGTGTCGCGTACTCCACCGCCAAGGAGAACATCACGCGCGTGCGCATGAAGTACATCGAGGTCGGCCGGCCCGCGCCGACCAAGGTGGATCTGCTGCGCCGCGCGATGGAGGACGGCATCGTCGACGGGTCGGCGGGGGAATGACCCGGTGACATCCCCCCAGGGCGTCATCGACGCGGCATGGGGCACGCTGCCGCCCGCCGGCCGCACCGTCGAGACGGCAGGCCGCTACACGTCCACGCGGATGGAGCGGATCATCCAGATCACGGTGGCGGTCGGATGCCTCGCCATCGGCGGCCAGGGATTCGTCCTGTCGTGGGACATCTACGACATCGGGGTGCCGCACGCGGTGCTCCATGCGGTGCTGTTCCTGAGTCTCGCGGTCATGACCGCCTGCTGCCTGCTCGGTCGCGGGGCGCGGCTCGCCTCCGGGGTGTTCGCGGTCCTCTATCCGCTTGGGCTTCTGGCATGGCCGGCCGTGACGGCCGGCACGGCCCCCGATCCGGGGGTGCAGCCCTGGACCTTCTACCTGATCAACCTCGCTGTCGTCGGCGCGATGGTCGCCTTCCCGCTGCCGTGGCAGTACGTGTGGGCGATCGGCACGGCTGTCCTCTACGCCGTGGTGCGGCTCGTCCGCGGCGGCTTCGCGCCGGAGTTCTGGGTCGGGGTCGGCTACGACATCTCGGTCGCCCTGATCCTCGGGCTCGTCTTCGTGACGGTCGGGTGGGTGCTGCGGGGAGTCGCCGCCGGAGTGGATGCGGCCCGCGTGCAGGCAGTGTTGTCCTACGCGGCCGCGGCGTCCGCCGATGCGGGCGAGCAGGAGCGCATCGCCGTCGCGGCGCTGATGCACGACAGCGTGCTCGCCGCGCTGATCGCGGCGGAACGCGCCCACAGCGACCGTGAGCGGCAGCTTGCGGTGTCAATGGCGCGCGAGGCGCTGACCCGCCTCGCGAACGCGGAGTCGGATGACCCGGAGGGAAGCGACGAGCCGGTGCCGCGAAGCTGGGTCGCCGCCGGCATCGAGCACTCGGCCGAGGAGCTCGGCGTCTCGCTCGAGGCCGAGCGCGCCGACCTCGAGGACGCGACGGCCGTCGTCCCCGGCCGTGTCGCGCGCGCCGTGGTGCTCGCCGCGACGCAGGCGATCGCTAACGCGGTCCAGCACGCCGAGGGAGCGGGCCTGCGCGTCGTGGTGTCGCGCCACGGGAGCGGCGTGCGCGTCGAGGTGTCCGACACGGGCCCCGGCGTCGACGTGGCGGCCATCCCCGCGGATCGGCTCGGCATCCGCGCGTCGATCTTCGCGCGCATGGCCGCGGTGGGCGGCGAGGCGTCGATCGAATCCGGCGCGCGCGGCACCGTCGTGGCGCTGACGTGGGCGGGGGAGAAGCGAGCATGAGGAGCGTCCGCCGCGTCTTCGATGTCATCGCGCTCGCGCTGACCGCGTACTTCGCCGTCCGGGGTCTCCTCCGTCCGGACGGCGGGCTGGTGGGCCCGATCGTCGCCGTCTCCCTGTACCTCGCGCTGACGTTCATCGCTCTGTTCGTCGAGGAGCCGCATGCGGCCGGCGAGCCGGCGGCCGACGCGTCGGCGCGGGATCGGGCGGGGAGCGTACTGCCGCGCTGGACGGCAGCGGTGGTGCTCGTCGGCACCACCGCCCTGCCGCTGATCGTGACCGCCTACACGCCTCCGGACGGACGCACCGCGTCGCACGCCACGTGGTACCTCGGCGCGGTCGGTGCCGTCCTCACCATCGTCTGCGCGCGTCACCGGCCGATTCACGCCTGGATCGGCGTCGTCATCCTGACGGTGGAGTCGTCGCTCGCCATCGGCCTTGTCTCCGCGATGTCGCTCGGACTCGTCGGCTCTGCGGTGTGGGTGGCGCTGGCGCAGCTGCTGCTGGTCTTCACGGATCGCGCCTACCGCGACACCGCGCGCCTCGCGGCCCTGCAGCAGGCGACCTCGGCGTGGCAGGCGAGCCAGGCGGTGCGCCGGATGGAGCGGCGGCGGCGCGTGCAGTACGCGCTTGCCGTCGCCGGGCCGATCCTGTCCCGTGTGATCGCGGCGGACGGCGCCCTCACCGACGAGGAGCGCACGACCGCGCGCCTTGCCGAGGGCAGCCTGCGCGACGAGCTGCGCGGCGCGCGCTTGCTGGATGACGACGTGCGGGACGCGATCAGCGCGCTGCGCCTGCGCGGCGCCACCGTGACCGTGTTCGACGAGGGCGGCCTCGACGACATCGACGCCGAGGACCTCGATACGGTGCGCCACGAGCTCGCCGATACACTGCGCCGCACGGATGCCGCGCGCATCATCATCCGCACGGCCCCCGACCCGGAGGTGGCGATCACGATCGTCGGCCGGTCGCCGGGCGGCGACGGCCTGACGGACGAGGACGACGTGCAGCTCTGGCGCGAGGTCCCGCGCCCCGGCGTCCCCCGCTGACGCCCCGCCCCCGCTGCGAGTAGGTCATCTCGACTCGCAAGCTCGCTCGATAACCGGGGTTGGGCAACGGACCTGTGCCCCTGTGCGAACGAAGTGAGCGTGGAGCGAAGCGACCAACGCAGCGCGAAGCGCTGCCGCAGCGGAGCGTCAGCGACGGTGCCTCGCTCGCCGAGTGGCGGCGCGGAGCGTCGCCCGAGCGCGTGCGAGCCGCTTCTCAAAAGAACGCAGCGAGCCGAAGCGACCGACCTGTGCGAGTCGGTCATCTCGACTCGCAAGCTCGCTCGATAACCGGGGTGGGAGTGCAAAGGTGCGGCAAACGCACAGAACAGCGCGCGATGAGGTGCACACGCCGCACGTTTACCCCCACCGGTTGCTGAGCGAGCTTGCGAGCCGAAGCGACCGACATGTGCGAGTCGGTCATCTCGACTCGCTCCGCTCGCTCGATAACCGGGGTGAGTGCACGCAAAGGTGCGGCGAGCGCACCGAACAGGGCGCGATGAGGTGCACACGCCGCACGTTTACCCCCACCGGTTGCTGAGCGAGCCTGCGAGCCGAAGCGACCGACATGTGCGAGTCGGTCATCTCGACTCGCTCCGCTCGCTCGATAACCGGGCGGTGGGTACAGATAACCGGGCGGTCCGTACGGATAACCGGGCGGTGGGTATAGGGGCCTGTGCCCGGTGCGAACGAAGTGAGCGTGGAGCGAAGCGACCAACGCAGCGCGAAGCGCTGCCGCAACGGAGCGCCAGCGACGGTGCCTCGCTCACGAGTGCCGGCGCGGAGCGTCGGCGCGAGCGTGCGAGCCTCTTCTAAAGAGAACGCGTGCGAGCCTGGTCTAAAAAGAGAGGTGGGGGTGGCTATGCCACCCCCACCGGTCGCGGAACGGTTACCCGAAAACCGTCCGCTATGGGCCGCAGTCACATCCGTCTACCCTGGGACGGTGGTCGGCCAACGCTAAGCGTTTCCACACCAAGTATCCGCGGGATGCAACCTCGGCGTCTGTAGGTACTTTGGGGGACACTTTCAACCGCCCGTCGAACCTTGTGATCTCGAGGATCCGGGGCTCAGCCCGAGAACCGGCCCCAGGGGATCCCGGGCCGCAGCGGCTGGCGCAGCGCGCGCTGGGTCTGTTGCCAGGCAGAGGGGCGGCTGTCGTCCGCGACCGCCTCCTCTGCCTCGCGCGTGTACTCCTCGCCGACGACGGCGAGGAGCGCCGCGAGCTCGTCGTCGGTCGGCATGCCGCGCACCACCTCGACGCGCGGGGGATCGATCTGGTCGCCGGGGGTCACAGCGGGATGTTCCCGTGCTTCTTCGGCGGCAGCTCGGCCCGCTTGCCCCGCAGCGAGCGCAGGGCCTTGGCGATCGCCACCCGGGTGGCCGAGGGCTCGATGATCCCGTCGAGCTCTCCGCGCTCGGCGGCGAGGAACGGCGAAGCGACGTTGTACGTGTACTCGTTGGCGAGGCGGGTGCGCACGGCGGCGACGTCCTCGCCGGCCTCCTCGGCACGCTTGAGCTCGCCGCGGTAGAGGATGTTCACCGCGCCCTGGCCGCCCATGACGGCGATCTCGGCGGTCGGCCACGCGAGGTTGATGTCGGCGCCGAGCTGCTTCGAGCCCATCACGATGTACGCGCCGCCGTAGGCCTTACGCAGGATGACGGTGACGAGCGGCACGGTGGCCTCGGCGTACGCGTACAGCAGCTTCGCGCCGCGGCGAATGACGCCCGTCCACTCCTGGTCGGTGCCGGGGAGGTAGCCGGGCACGTCGACGAGGGTCACGATCGGCACGGAGAACGCATCGCAGAAGCGCACGAAGCGGGCGGCCTTCTCGCCGGCCTCGATGTTGAGCGTGCCCGCCATCTGCGACGGCTGGTTCGCGATCACGCCGACCGTGCGGCCCTCGACGCGACCGAAGCCGACGACGATGTTCGGGGCGAACAGCGGCTGCACCTCGAGGAAGTCGCCGCGGTCGACGACGTGCGAGATGACCTCGTGGATGTCGTAGGGCTGGTTCGGGGAGTCGGGGACGATCGTGTCGAGCGTGCGATCCGGATCCGTCGTCTCCGACTCGAAGTCGGCCTCGTACACGGGAAGCTCGGCCATGTTGTTGTCGGGCAGGTAGCCGAGAAGGGTGCGCGCGTAGTCGAGCGCGTCGTCCTCGTCCTCGGCGAGATAGTGCGCGACGCCCGAGCGGGTGTTGTGCGTGTAGGCGCCGCCGAGCTCCTCCATGCCGACGTCCTCGCCGGTGACGGTCTTGATGACATCCGGACCGGTCACGAACATCTGGCTGGTCTTGTCGACCATGATCACGAAGTCGGTCAGGGCGGGGGAGTACACGGCGCCGCCCGCGGCCGGGCCCATGATGATCGAGATCTGCGGGATGACGCCGGAGGCCTGGGTGTTCAGGCGGAAGATCTCGCCGTACTTGCCGAGGGCGATGACGCCCTCCTGGATGCGCGCCCCGCCCGAGTCGAGGATGCCGATGATCGGCATGCCGCCGCGAAGGGCGAACTCCATGACCTTGATGATCTTGTCGCCGGCGACCTCGCCGAGCGATCCGCCGAAGGTCGTGAAGTCCTGGGCGTAGACGGCGACGGTGCGGCCGTGGATGGTGCCGACGCCGGTGACGACCGAGTCGCCGTACGGACGGGACCTGTCCATGCCGAACGCCGTCGTGCGGTGGCGCACGTACTCGTCGAACTCGACGAAGCTGCCGGGATCGACGAGCAGCTCGATGCGCTCGCGGGCGGTGAGCTTGCCCTTTGCGTGCTGCTTCTCGCGGGCCTTCTCCTCGGACGCGACGACGGCCTCGTTGTAGCGGGCGCGGAGATCGGCGATCCGGCCGGCGGTCGTCGACACGTTCTCGGACGCGGCTTCGGCGGACGCGTTGTCGGTGGGCGCAGTCGGTTCGGTCACGCGTTCAACCCTATCGACGGGCCTGACGGCCACGTTGGCGGCCATGCACAACGACCGCGCGGATCCTGTGTCGCGTGTCGCCATCCGACACCCGGCCCGCGCGGCCCGCGGGTCAGGGCAGGGCGACGTCCCCGCCGTAGGCTTCGGGGATGGAGTTCGAGCGGGCGCGGCGCATCGCCGGCCAGTGGCGGCAGGTGGATGCGACCGGATCGACGAACGCCGATCTGGTCGCCGCGGCGGGTGCCGATCCGGAGCTGCCGCACCTGACGGTGCTGCTCACACGGGATCAGCGGGCGGGACGGGGCCGACGGGACCGGGTGTGGCAGGCGCCCGCCGGTTCATCGCTCGCGGTGTCGGTGCTGGTGCGCGTGCCGGATGTGCCGCCGGCCGCGCGCGGGTGGATCCCGCTGGCGGCGGGCGCGGCGATGGCGACCGCGGTCCGCGCCCAGCTTCCCGGGCATGACACCGGGCTGAAATGGCCGAACGACGTGCTCGTCGACGGCAGGAAGATCTGCGGGATCCTCGCGGAGGGCACCGCGGGCCTCGAGACGGTCGTGATCGGCTCGGGCATCAACACCGCGATGAGCCCGGGTGATCTGCCCGTGCCGACCGCGACGTCGTTCGCCGCGCTCGGTGCCACCTGCGACGAGGACGCCCTGATCGCCACGTACCTCACCGAGCTCGACCGGCTGCTCGCCTCCCTTCGTGAGGGTCGCGAGGCAGTGCGCGACGCCGTGACGGCGCTGTGCCTCACGCTCGGGCGGGAGGTCACCGTGTCGCTTCCGGACGGATCGGCCCTGCGTGGCGCCGCGACCGACATCGACCTCGACGGACGCCTCGTCGTCGCGGGCACGGCCGTCTCGGCGGGCGACGTCGTGCACGTGCGCTGACCGGCGGCCTCGACCCCGCCTGCGTGTCAGGGGCCCAGGATGTCCGACGCCCTGGGCACAATGGAGCCATGAGCCAGCCGACCCCCGCCGCGCGCCTCGCGACGCCGCCGCCGGGGACGCGCGCGCCCGAGATGACGATCGCGACGATGCGCGATCACGCGGGTGGTCTTGTCTGGTCTGCGCTGCTGCTGATCGCGGTCGCCGGAGCCACCGGGTTCTTCTACGGAAATCTCCCCGCGCCGTTCGCGGACTGGATGCTGATCGCGGCCGCCGTCGTGCTCGTCGTGGCGGGCGTCATCCTGCCGTACCTCGTGTGGCTCTCGCGCAGCTACACGATCACCACCCGCCGCGTGATCAGCCGCCACGGCCTGCTGTCGCGCTCGCGGTCCGAGCTCTCGCACGCGCGGGGCTACACGGTCGCCACGCGTCGCAGCGCCTCGCAACGTATGCGCGGCACCGGCACGCTCACCCTCTCGGACGGCATGGAGGGGCGGATCGAGCTGCGCGACGTGGCGCACCCGCTGCTCGTGAGCGAGGTGCTCGCCGATCAGGTGGAGCTGAACCAGATCCTCGCGCACCGCGACAGCCAGGGGATCCCGACGCCGTCGTAGGGCCGGGGCCTCCCCGGGGGTCGCGAGCGCCCGCGGACGCTCTGAGAGAATGGCCGCATGACGAAAACGGTCGGCGTGGTCGGCGGCGGACAGCTCGCACGGATGATGATCGCCCCCGCGGTCGAACTCGGCGTCGAACTGCGGGTCCTGGCGGAGGGCGAGGCCATGGCCGCCTCGCTCGCGGCCACCGCGGTGGGCGACTACCGCGACGCGGAGACGGTGCTCGCGTTCGCGCGCGACGTGGATGTCATCACCTTCGACCACGAGCATGTGCCCCAGCCGGTGCTGCGTGCGCTCGTCGACGCCGGCGTCGCCGTGCACCCCGGTCCGGAGGCGCTGCAGTTCGCGCAGGACAAGCTCGTCATGCGCAGCCGCCTCGCCGAGCTCGGCGCGCCCCAGCCCGACTGGGCGGCGGTCGCCGACGAGGCCGACCTGCGCTCCTTCCTCGACGACCACGGCGGCCGCGCGGTCGTGAAGACCCCCCGTGGCGGGTACGACGGCAAGGGCGTGCGGGTGGTGTCCGACCCGGCCGACGTCGCCGAGTGGTTCGCCGCGTCCGACGGGCCGCTGCTCGCGGAAGAGCTCGTTCCCTTCACGCGCGAGCTCGCCCAGCAGGTGGCGCGGCGCCCCTCGGGGCAGGTCGTCGCCTATCCCGTCGCCGAGACCGTCCAGCGCGACGGCGTCTGCGCGGAGGTCATCGCCCCGGCGCCGCGGGCGAGCGAGCGGCTCATGGAGGTCGCGGCGCGCCTCGGCGTCACGATCGCCGAGGGCCTCGGCGTCACCGGCATGCTCGCGGTCGAGCTGTTCGAGACCGCGGATGAGCGCATCCTCGTCAACGAGCTCGCGATGCGGCCGCACAACAGCGGCCACTGGACGCAGGACGGCGCCGTCACGAGCCAGTTCGAGCAGCACCTGCGCGCCGTGCTCGACCTGCCGCTCGGGGCGACCGATCCGCTCGCCGACTGGGCGGTGATGGTGAACATCCTCGGTGGCCCGGCCGAGGGTGGCCTGACCGACCGCTTCGCGGTGGCGATGGCCGAGCACCCCACAGCCAAGATCCACACCTACGGCAAGGATCCCCGCCCGGGACGAAAGGTCGGCCACGTCAACGCCGTCGGCGACGACCTCGAGGACGCCGTGTACGAGGCGCGGGCCGCGGCCGGCTTCTTCCGTTCCTGATAGCTCGCTGCGCTCGCGCGCGGTCTTGTAGCTCGCTTCGCTCGCGCGTCCCACGCGCTCGGGCACCCGCTTCGCGGATGCCGCTCGGCGAGGGACACCGCGTCGCTTCGCTCCGTGGCGGGCAGCGCTGCGCGCTGCGGGGCCCCATCCGGGGCACGCTCGCTGCGCTCGCAGGTGGGCTTGCTCGTGATCCGGATCTTGCGCTTCGCTTGCAGGTGGGGGGCTTGCTCGCGATCCTGATCGTTCGCGCGGTCCCTTCCTGCTCGGCCAGCACGGCCGAGGCCGGGGGAATCAGATGCCGGTTCCGGGTCGCATCCGGGAAACTCCAGGCTGCCCGCCTACCCTGTAACGCGTGCTGAACTCCTCCGACGCCCCCCTGATCGGCGTGGTCATGGGATCCGACTCCGACTGGCGCGTGATGGCCGACGCCTCCGCCGCTCTCACCGAGTTCGGGATCCCGCACGAGGCGGAGGTCGTCTCTGCCCACCGCACGCCCGACAAGCTCATGCGCTACGCGCGGGAAGCACGGGGTCGCGGGCTGCGCGCGATCATCGCCGGTGCCGGCGGCGCCGCGCACCTTCCCGGCATGCTCGCGTCGATGACGGCGCTGCCGGTCATCGGCGTCCCCGTGCAGCTGTCGACCCTCGATGGGCTCGACTCGCTGCTGTCGATCGTGCAGATGCCGGCCGGCATCCCGGTCGCGACCGTGTCGATCAACGGTGCGCGCAACGCGGGCCTGCTGGCGGCGCGCATCCTCGGCGCCGCCGATCCCGGCATCGCGGACCGGATCGAGGACTACGCCCGCGAGCTCGAGCGTCAGGTGGAGGAGAAGAACACCCGCCTGAAGGAATCGCTGTGATCGGGCGGGCCGCGTCGAGGGACGCTCTGTGACGGCAGTGGGCGCGGGGTCGTACGCGGCCGCCCGCGATCGGCGCTCGCCGCACGGGCGGGCGCTGATCGAGCAGCGCCCCATGCGCCACCCCGATTCCGCCGCGCCCGACGCGATGACGCGCCGCGGCTGGTGGCTCGTGATCCTCGGATGGCTGATCCCCGGCTCCGCCCAGGTGCTCGCCGGCAGCCGGCGCCTCGGTCGATTCGGCCTCGCCGCGACCCTGTTCTCCTGGACGGCGGCCATCCTGCTCGGCCTCGGTCTGATGCTCTGGCGGTCGGGCGTGACGTCCGTGCTCTTCGCCCCGATCGTCGGGCCCATCCTGCTCACGGTCGTCCAGATCGCGATCGCCGGCTACGGCGTGCTCTGGATGGTCCTCGGGATCGACACCCTCCGGCTCGTGCGGCTCGTGAAGACCCGCACCCCCGCGCGCTACGGGATCGCCGTGCTGTCGATCCTGCTGATGGTCGTCTCGGGCGGCACCGCGGCGTACGCAGCCAGCTCCGTCGGAGCGGCGCGCGACGCGCTCGGGTCGATCTTCGGTCAGAGCGCCGCGCCGGTGGAGCCGAGCGACGGGTACTACAACATCCTGCTTCTCGGCGCCGACAGCGGCGACGGCCGTGACTCCATGCGGTTCGACAGCATCTCGGTCGTCTCGATCAACGCCGACACCGGCGCCACCACGATCACCGGCATCCCGCGCGACATCCGCGACTTCCCGTTCAGCCCCGGGCCGATGCAGGACCTCTACCCGGACGGCTTCGAGGGACACGGCGACCCGGAGTGCGGCTGGGACGGCGGCATCAACCAGCTGCGCAACGCGGCGGAGAACTGCCGCGACGACAAGGGCGAGGGGCTCTATCCCGACGCCGACTCGCAGGGCTCCTCGCCGGGCGTGGAGGCGACGAAGGCCGCCGCCGAGGGGATCCTCGGCATCGAGATCCCGTACTACGTCTTCATCGACATGCACGGCTTCGCCGACCTGATCGACGCGCTCGGCGGCGTCGAGATCGAGGTGACCGAGCGGCTGCCCAAGGGCGGCGGCCCCGCCTGGGAGGGGCAGCCCGCCGAGGAGTGGGCGATCGGCTGGATCGAGCCCGGCGTGCAGCGCATGGACGGCGACACCGCACAGTGGTACGCCCGCTCGCGGTACACGACGAGCGACTGGGACCGGATGCAGCGCCAGCGCCAGCTGCAGCAGGCGATCCTCGCGCAGTTCACGCCCACCACGGTGCTGACGCGCTTCCAGGAGGTCGCGAACGCCGGGACCGACCTCGTGGAGACCGATCTGCCCCAGTCGATGCTGTCGTACTTCGTCGAGCTCGGGCTCAAGGCCAAGGAGCAGCCGGTCACCACGATCGAGCTGATCCCACCGCTTGTCGACCCCGAGGCCCCCGACTTCGTGGTGATCCGGCAGATGGTCGCCGACGCCCTCCACCCGCCGGCGCCCACGCCGGAGCCGACGGAGTAGCGCGCCGCGAGGGCCGTGCGTCCTCGGAGGCTCACTGGCTACGCTTCGAGACATGACGGTGAGCCTCCGGGTTGTGCTCGACCAGCTGGTCGCGCCCACCCATCCCGACCTCGCCCTCGCCTCGCAATCGCTCGCGGCGGCACTCGTCGAGGCCACGCCGGCCGGCTGCTCCGTGGAGGCGATCGTGCCCCAGGGCGAGTTCGCCCCGGTGCAGGGCGTCGCCGAGACGCGGAGGCTCCCGCGCGGCCGACGCGAGACCGCTGCCGCGTGGCAGCTGGGCGTCGTCGCGGGCGTCGGGGGCGGGATGATCCACTCGCCGACGCTGATGGCGCCGCTCATCCGTCACGACCGCATCAACGACAACGACCAGACGGTCGTGACGCTGTGGGATCTGCGCGCCTGGGAGGCGCCGGACGAGCTTCCCCGGGCGAGCGTCATGTGGGAGCGGGGGATGCTGCGCCGCGCCGTGCGTCACGCCGACGCGGTGGTCGTGCCGACCCACGCGATGGCGGAGCGGCTCGAGTCGCACGCGCGGCTGGGGGAACGGGTGCGCGTGATCGCGGGCGCGCAGCCGGACGGCTTCGGGGCGCCCTCCGATGCCGATGCGCGGCGTCGCGATCTCGGCGTGCCGCGGGCCTGCGTCGTGCTCGCAGGCGGGACGGGGGCCTCGGACGGCCTCGCGGCCGGCTTCCGTGCTGCGGCGCCGACGGCCTTCGACGTCGTCGTGATCGACGTGCCGGCGGGGGAGGAGCAGGCGGTGGTGGATCTCGCGGCGACCTCCGGCGTGGCCGCTGATCGGGTGCACGCGCTCGCCGGCCTCGACCGCGGCGACCGCGCCGCGGTGCTCGACACCGCGGCCGCGTTCATCGCCCCCTCGCCGCGCGGCGCGTGGCCGTGGCGGGTCGTCGAGGCGATGGCGCTCGGCACGCCCGTCGTCGCCGTCGACTCGGACGTGCACCGTGAGGTGGTGCTGGACGGCGGCATCCTGGTCCCCGAGACGGGGCTCGAGGACGCCGTGGTGGACGCGCTCAGCGACGGCGCGCTCACGGGAGATGCCGGGCGCCTTCGCGTGCTGGCGAAGGACAGGTCGCGGGCGTTCTCCTGGGCGGGAGCGGCCGAGCGCGTGTGGCAGGTCCACGCGGACCTCTGAGTCCCATGAGAGGGGCTCAGATGACCAGGTATAGGATCGAAGACGGTCTTCTCAGACCGGTCGAAGGAAGAGCGGGGCGCACGATTGACAACGGTTGATCTCTCGGAGTTCGACGTCCCGGGACGCGGCCGCGGCCTGCTCGACGTCCTGCGGTGGCGATATCTCCTCCGGCTTCTCGTCCGGAAGGGCACCGCGACCCGGTACCGCAACTCCGTGCTCGGGTGGACCTGGTCGTATGTGAAGCCCGGCATCCAGTTCCTCGTGTACTGGCTGGTGATGGGCTTCATCTTCGGCATGGACCGGGGTCTGGAGAACTTCCCCGTGTACCTGTTCTCGGGTTTCGTGGCCGTCAACTTCTTCAACGAGGCGTTCGGCAACGCGACGAGCTCGATCGTCGACAACCGTGCCCTGGTGAAGAAGATCTATCTGCCGCGCGAGCTCTTCCCGATCGCCGCCGTGTGGGTCGCGTTCGTCCACTTCCTGCCGCAGCTGGCCATCCTGCTGGTCGTGTGCGTTCTCACCGGATGGATCCCCACGTTCGCCGCGCTGGGCGCCGCTCTGCTCGGGATGCTGATCCTGGGTGCGACGTCCCTCGGGCTCGGCCTGTTCTTCGCCGGGCTGAACGTGCGGTTCCGCGACGCGCAGAACTTCGTCGAGATCCTCCGCATGCTCGCGACCTGGGCATCGCCCGTGCTGTACACGTGGACCCTGGTCGCCGAGAAGCTGCCGGAGTGGGTGCTGTACGTGTACATGGTCAACCCCCTCACGATCGCGGTCGAGTACTTCCACTACGCGTTCTGGCAGCCGACCATCCCCGACGAGCGCTTCCACGGCTTCGCCCCGCATTTCGAGCTGTACACCGCCGGCGCCGTCGTGCTCTGCGCGGCCTTCCTCGTGATCGGCCAACTCGTCTTCCGTCGTTTCGAGCGCTCGTTCGCGCAGGATCTGTGAGGCGCACCGACATGTCCGACACCTTCGCAGCAGCCACCGCGACGCGACCGACGATCATCGTCGATCACGTCACCAAGGAGTTCCTCAAGCGGAACACGCACTCCTTCAAGGAGGCGTTCGTCGGCTGGTTCAAGCGGCAGAAGGTGCGCAGCGACATCTTCCTCGCGCTCGATGACGTCAGCTTCGAGGTCGGCGAGGGCGAGGCCGTCGCCGTGCTCGGCTTCAACGGATCGGGCAAGTCGACCACCCTGAAGCTCGTGTCCGGCGTGCTCGAGCCCGATGCGGGACGGGTCTTCACACGAGGCCGCGTCGCCGGGCTCATCGAGGTCGGAGCCGGCTTCCACCCCGACCTCTCGGGGCGCGAGAACGTCTACCTCAACGCGGCGATCCTCGGCATGCAGCAGAAGGAGATCGAGGAGCGCTTCGACGACATCGTGGCGTTCAGCGAGATCGGCGACTTCATCGATCAGGAGGTCAAGCACTACTCGTCGGGCATGTTCATGCGCCTGGCGTTCTCGGTCGCGATCCACGTCGACCTCGACGTGCTCCTCGTCGACGAGGTGCTCTCCGTCGGCGACGCTCCCTTCCGCGAGAAGTGCTATCAGAAGATCGAGGACCTCACCGCCCGCGGCGTCACGATGCTCGTGGTGAGCCACGACATGAACACCGTCCGGCGACTGTGCGACCGCGGCATCGTGATCCACAAGGGACGCAAGATCTACGACGGGCCGATCCAGGAAGCCGTGGAGACGATCCGCTCCACGCCGCACTGAGCGCTCAGCGGCGCAGCAGACGCCGCAGGCGCGGCACGAGGCGCGAGGAGAGCGGGCTCGTCTGCCGCAGTTCGCCGCGGATGCCGTTCTCGACCTCGACGAAGCGCCGGTCGATGAACTTCGTCAGGTAGAGCACGAGCCCGAGGCCGTGCTCCTCGACGTGCCGACGCAGCTCCTCATCGCGGATGAGCGCGTCGTATTTCGCGTGGTCACCGCGGGCGGCGATGACGCTGTTGCCGGCGTCGCCGGTGTCGCCCACGCGCTGATGCCAGTACGCGTACGGCACCGCGTCGTCGAGGTAGTCGAGCGGGTGCTTCGCCAGGACGCGGAGGTTGAAGTTCCAGTCGCCGATGACGGGCAGGCGCTCGTCGTACAGGCCGAACTCCGCGTGAAGCGCGCGCCGGTACACGAAGCCGATCGGCACGAACCGGTTGAACAGCAGCGTGTCGGCAAGCGTCGGCACCGGGAGGTCGGGCTGGAAGGTCTCGCGTGAGACGGTCTCGTACGTCCCGTCCCGCAGCTCCTCCCACCTGATCTCGATGCGGGACACGACCCCCACGCGCTCGGGAAGCCGGTCGAGGTAGGCGACCGCACGCGCAAGGAAGTCGGGGTGCCAGGTGTCGTCGTCGTCGTGAAGCACGAGCAGGGGAGCGGTCGTCGCGAGCACGCCCGCGTTCGCGCTCACCCATCGGCCTCGCGGCTGCTCATGGTGAATTGCGCGGATCTTGCCGCGGTGCGCCTCGTCGAGCGCCTCGATCGCGGCGTCGACCGCCGACGGGTCACCCCCGTCGTTGACGATCACGCACTGCCAGTCGACCAGCGTCTGCGCCGCGATGCTGCCGAGAGCTCGTCGGAGGAAGAGCGGGCGGTCCTTGGTGCGGACGACGATCGCGACGCGGGAGTTCACGTCCGCCTCAGCGGCCCATGCCGGTGTAGGTCCAGCCTGCGGTGCGCCAGGCGGTGGGGTCGAGGACGTTGCGGCCGTCGAAGACGACGGGGCGGTCGACGAGGGCGGCGGTGGCGGCGGGGTCGAGGTCGCGGTATTCGCGCCATTCGGTGACGACGACGACGGCCTCGGCGCCGGCGAGGGCCTGCTCGGCGGTGTCGGCGTAGGTCAGCTGCGGGTGCATGCGGCGGGCGTTGTCCATCGCCTCGGGGTCGTGGGAGATCACCTCGGCTCCCAGGCCCTTGAGGCGCACGGCGACGTCGAGGGCGGGGGAGTCGCGGATGTCGTCGGAGTCGGGCTTGAATGCCAGGCCCAGCACGGCGACGCGGTGCCCGAAGGGGCGGCCCTCGAAGGAGTCGACGACGAGGTCGACGATGCGCTGGCGGCGGCGCAGGTTGATCTCGTCGACCTGCTTCAGGAATGCCACCGATTCGCCCTTGCCGAGCTCCTCGGCGCGGGCGGTGAAGGCGCGGATGTCCTTGGGAAGGCAGCCGCCGCCGAACCCGACGCCGGCGTTGAGGAAGCGGCGGCCGATGCGGGCGTCGTGTCCGATCGCGTCGGCGAGCTGGGTGACGTCGGCGCCGGTGACCTCGGCGATCTCCGCCATCGCGTTGATGAAGCTGATCTTCGTGGCGAGGAACGAGTTCGCCGCGACCTTCACAAGCTCGGCGGTGGCGTAGCCGGTGACGATGCGGGGAGTGCCGGTGGACAGTGCCGTGGCGTACACCTCGTCCAGGATCGCGGTGTCCTCATCCTTCGTCTCGTCGGCGACGCCGTAGACGAGGCGGTCGGGTTCGATGGTGTCCTTCACCGCGAACCCCTCCCGCAGGAACTCGGGGTTCCATGCGAGCCGTGCCCCGGTGGGGTTCACCAGCTCCGCCAGCCGTGCGGCGGTGCCGACGGGGACGGTGGACTTGCCCACCACCAGCGACCCGGGCTTCAGGTGCGGAAGCAGGTCGGCGATCGCCTGGTTGACGTAGGTCATGTCGGCCCCGGCGCTGTCCTTGCGCTGCGGGGTGCCGACCCCGATGAAGTGCACGTCGGCGTCGGCCGCGGCGGCCGGGTCGGTCGTGAAGCGCAGGCGACCGGAGGCGATGGCGTCGCTCAGGATCTCGGGGAGGCCGGGCTCGAAGAAGGGCGTCTGTCCCGCGGACAGCTTCGCGATCTTCGCCGCATCGGGGTCGACACCGATCACGTCATGACCCAGTGAGGCCATCGCCGCGGCGTGCACCGCACCCAGGTAACCGCAGCCGAAGACACTCAGCTTCATCTCGAGGGACTCCTCTCTTCATCCGCGCAGCAGCCGCCCGCGGACACACGATTCTCATCCTCGCATATGCCGGATGAGGGGTCGCCCCGGGGCCGTCGCCTATCCTTGTCGTGATGTGCCAGGGGACTGCGAGATGACGCCGCCGGAGAGCGACAGCCCGCTCCTGACGGTGGTGATCCCCACGCATGACGTGCGGCCGTGGCTCGCTCAGACGATGGACTCTGTGCTGCGACAGGACGTCCCCGCGATGGAGGTCGTCGTCGTCGACGACCGGTCGACGGACGGCACGCGCGAGCTGGTCGCCGCCTACGCGCAGCGCGATCCGCGCGTGCGGCTGGTGATCGCCGGCAGTGCCGGCGGCGGATCGGCGCGCAACCGCGGAGCCGCGGAGGCGAAGGGGCGCTACCTGATCTTCTGCGACGGCGACGACCTCGTCCCCGATGGGGCGTACCGGGCGCTCGTGGCGAGTCTCGAGCGGTCGGGCTCCGACATGGCGGTGGGTGACTATCTGAAGTTCCGCGCCGTCCACACCTGGCGTCCCACGGATGCGATGCCCGCATTCGACCGCCCGGCACAGGGCATCGCGCTGACCGACGCGCCGACACTGCTGTTCAGCCGCCCCTGCTGGAACCGCGCATTCCGCCGCTCCTTCTGGGACAGCACCGGGATCCGGTTCCCCGATGTCCCGCGCTCCAACGACATCGTGCCGATGGTGACCGCGTATCTCGCGGCCGACCGGATCGACGTGGTGCCGGATGTCGTGTACGTCTACCGCGAGCGCCCGGGCGCCGGCTCGATGTCCGCCGGGGCGGGGTCCGCCCGATCGCTGCTGAGCTATCTCGGCCAGGAGACGGAGTGCGCTCGCGCCCTGGTCGACGCTGACGAGGTCGGCGTCCTCCGCGCGTACTCCCTGCTCGTCTGGGACCGCGACGGCTACGTCGCCGTCGCCCGCTATGTCGGCTCCCGAGGCAGGGACGCGGCCGACGACGCGGAGGTCGTCGCGGCGCTGCGTCGGCTGCGGGCGCTGATCGGCGACCCGGACGTGGGAGAGGGAGCGGACCGCGTCGATCCGCTGCGAGGCCTCGTCATGCGACTCGCGGCGCAGGGCGATCTGGATGCGGCCGGCGTCGTCGCCCGGTTGCTCGAGCCGAGCGGCGAGGTCGTCGACGACGACGAGACGATCCACGAATGGCTGCTTCTCCTCGAGCGACTTGCGGATTCGGAGCTCCTCGGACCTCAGGAGCGGGACGTACTGACGGAGCGGCTCGCGCGTCAGCTGTCCGCTCCGCACGGCGTGGAGGCTGCAGGACGCTGGCGGAAGCTCGTGCGCGCCGCGCACAGGGTCCTCGGGCCGCGCGCGCTGATGTTCTCTCCCGAAGCGCTCGCGAGCGCGGCGGGCGATGCGGAGCGGGCGCGACGACGCGGCGAACTCGACGCCAGCGCCGAACAGGTGCGTGGCGGCTCGGTGCTCGTGCTGGCGGGAACCGTCAGCGCGGAGGAGCCGAGGGGCCTCCCGGTGCTGCTCGACGGTCTGCGCGAGGGGGCGACCGGCGTGCCCGTGATCGCCGCCGCGGAGGTGACGTGGCGAGACGCGGGAGCCGGCCGCATCGGCTGGACCGCGCGGTTCCCCGCGGCGTCGCTGCCCATGCACCGGCCTCTCCGACCCGCGATCTCCGATCCGCAGACCGGTGACGTGCTCGCCGTCGGGGGACCTGTCCAGCCCCCCGCGTATGCCGCGGCAGATCGGTTCCTCTACGACCGGATCGACGGCGTCCTCGTCGTGCGCCGCCGTCGGCATGCGCTTCCGCGTGCCCTGCGACGCGCGATGATCATCGGACTGTCCCGGCTGCATCCGCGCTGAGCATGCCGCGCGGCGCCTGCCAGTCGGACAGCTCAGCGAGCATCGCCGCGTAGCCGCGGGACACCTCCCACGGCGAGAGCTCGCGCAGGAAGTCGTCCCAGTCGGCGCCGTCGACGGCCGGCAGCGGCGCGGTGAGCAGATCGGAGATCGACCCGACCGCGTCCTCGACGTCGAAGAAGCGGACCCACGCCCGCGACCCGAACTGCCGGCGCAGGTGGGGCTCGTCCGGCAGCACGACCGGCAGGGTGAATGTCGCCGCAAGGTGGACGCTCCCGGAGTTCAGGATCGAGCGGTAGGGGAACACGGCGAGGTCCGCTGCCCGGAACCACCGCGCGAGGTCCGCGTCGGGAACGTAGTCGAGGTGCGCGATCGCCCCGAGACCCGGCGGTATCGAGGCCGCGAATTCCTCGCGCGACTGCTCCTTGACGGCACCGGCGAGAAGCAGGCGGATCGGCTGCCCGCCCGTGTCGGCGGCGCGTGCCGCGGCGGAGATGAGCTCCGTCACGCCCTTGTAAGGCCGGATCTGACCGAAGAAGAGCACAGCGCGCTCGTCGTCGGCGAGCCCGAACGAGGCGCGTGCGGCTGCGCGGTCGATCCCGGTGTCGTAGATCCCCTCATAGCTCGGGTGGGGGAGCATCCGAACCTTGGCGGGATCGAGCGCCACCACGTCGGCGACGACCTCCGCCGTCGCCGGCGACATCACGTGGATGACGTCGGCGGCGGCGGCGAGAGCGCGGTAGAGCCGGATCTCGAGGGTGCGGTGTCGCAGTTCGTGGGGGAGCCGGTTGTGCAGCGTCCACACGATCCTGACCCGGCGGCGGCGAAGCCGGGAGAAGAGCGCGGTGAGCCCGCGCAGCCGCCTCACGGCGGCCGCTTCGGAGGGGGCCTGCTGCAGGAGCGGCGTCGTCCAATGGATGTGGAGCACGTCGCCGTGCCCGAGTCGGGACGCCTGGCGGATGAGGGCGCGGTACGTGTCGGAGCCGAGGAAGCGGAACCCGTTCGCGCGGGGGGCGAGCCCCAGCAGGTTCAGGTACGGGTTCTCGTCGAAGGTCGGAAACACCAGCACCTGCGGACCAGATCTCATCGGATCGAGTATAGGTCCGCATGCCGAACGGGCAGACTGCCCGGTCGGAGGCGCCCCGCGGCGAATGCGGTGAGGCGCCATCGGTGGCTCAGCGGCGGAGGTGTCGCTGGAGTGCCTCGTCCATGTCGGCGGGGGTGAAGCCGGTGGCGGTGATCTTGGACAGGTCGAGCACGCTGCGGGCGGGGCGCGGCGCGATGGGCCGGTCTGCGCCGGCGAAGTACTCGGCGGTGGAGACGGGGGTGACCCGGGCGGGGTCGTGTCCGCTCAGTTCGAACACGCGGCGGGCGATGTCGGCCCACGACCGGGGCTCGCCTGCGCTGGTGACGTTGTAGACGCCGTGGGGTGCGCCGGTGTCGAGCAGGTGCGCGATGGCGCGGGCGAGGTCGGTGGTGAAGGTGAGCCTGCCGACCTGGTCGTCGACGACGCGGGGGTCGATGCCGCGCTGGGCGAGGGAGGCCATGGTGTCGACGAAGTTGCCGCCCTCGCCGATGACCCACGAGGTGCGCAGGATGTAGTGGCGGGGCACGGTGGCGACGATCGCGTCGCCGGCGGCCTTGGTCTGCCCGTAGACGCCGAGCGGGGCGATGGCGTCGTCCTCGGTGTAGGGGCGCTGCTGGGTGCCGTCGAAGACGTAGTCGCTGGAGACGTGGACGAGGGTGATGCGGTTCGCGGCGGCGATGCGGGCGAGCGCGGCGACGCCGGTGACGTTGGCGGCCCAGGCGTCGCCGCGGCCTTCGGCGGTCTCGGCCGCGTCGACGGCGGTGTGGGCGGCGGCGTTGATGATCACGCCGTAGTCGGCCCAGCGACGGGAGTGCTCGAGCCCGGGGGCGGTGAGGTCGAGGTCTGCGCGGGTGGCGTATTCGATGTGCGGGGCATCGCCCAGCTGGGCATGCAGGGCGCGGCCGAGCTGGCCGGCGGCGCCGAGCACGAGCACACGCCGCGGCGGCACGGGGGTGGCGTCGGCCAGGCGCGGGTGGGCGCGGTCCTTGTCGGAGATCTCGGCCTGCTCCAGCGGGATCGGCCACTCGATCGCGACGGTCTCGTCGGCGAGGTTGACGAACGAGTAGGACGCGTCGGGGGACCAGTGGTCGTTCACGAGGTACGCGTACGCGGTGGCGGGTTCCAGGGTCTGGAACGAGTTCGCCACGCCGCGGGGCACGAACACCGCCTTGGACGGGTCGAGCTCGGTGGTGAAGACGGTGCCGAAGCCGCGTCCCTCGCGCAGGTCGACCCAGGCGCCGAAGACGCGGCCGGAGGCGACGGAGACCCACTTGTCCCACGGTTCGGCGTGGATGCCGCGGGTGACGCCGGCGGACTCGTTGAAGGAGATGTTGTTCTGCACCGGCCCGAAGTCGGGAAGGCCGAGCGCGACCATCTTCTCGCGCTGCCAGTTCTCCTTGAACCAGCCGCGCGCGTCGCCGTGTACGGGAAGGTCGAACAGCAGCAGACCGTCGATGGTCGTCGGAGTCGCGGTCAGCGACTTGCCGAGTTCCGCGGTCATCTACTGCCCCTTCGAGGCGTAGAACGCCTCCGTGGCGTCCTTCGCCGGCGCCCACCAGGCCTCGTTGTCGCGGTACCACTCGATCGTGGCGGCGAGCCCCGAGCGGAAGTCGCGGTACTTCGGCTGCCAGCCGAGCTCGGTGCGCAGGCGCGTGGAGTCGATCGCGTACCGCAGGTCGTGGCCGGGGCGGTCGGCGACGTGGTCGTACGCGTCGCGCGGCTGTCCCATGAGCTCGAGGATGAGCTCGACGACGTCCTTGTTGTTCTGCTCCCCGTCGGCGCCGATCAGGTACGTCTGACCGATCTCGCCCTTCTCCAGGATCGTCAGCACGGCCGACGAGTGGTCGTCCGCGTGGATCCAGTCGCGCACGTTCTCGCCCTTGCCGTAGAGCTTGGGACGGATGCCGCGGATCACGTTCGTGATCTGACGGGGGATGAACTTCTCGATGTGCTGGTACGGGCCGTAGTTGTTCGAGCAGTTCGAGATCGTCGCGCGCACGCCGAACGAGCGCACCCAGGCCCGCACCAGCAGGTCGGATCCCGCCTTCGTCGACGAGTACGGCGACGAGGGGTTGTAGGGAGTCCGCTCGGTGAAGCGCTCGGGGTCGTCGAGCTCGAGGTCGCCGTACACCTCGTCGGTGGAGATGTGGTGGAACCGCACGTCGTGACGGCGGGCCGCCTCCAGCAGCGTGTAGGTGCCGATGATGTTCGTGTCCAGGAACGGACGCGGGTCATCGAGCGAGTTGTCGTTGTGCGACTCGGCCGCGTAGTGGACGACCGCGTCGGCATCCGCGACCAGCGTGTCCACGACCGCGGCGTCCGCGATGTCGCCCTGCACGAACGCGACGCGATCCTCGGGGAGGCCGTCCAGCGACGCGCGGTTTCCCGCGTACGTCAGCTTGTCGAGGACCGTCACGTGGTGATCGGTGTGCTCCACGACGTGGTGCACGAAGTTGGAGCCGATGAAGCCGGCCCCTCCGGTCACGAGCAGACGCATCAACGTCCCCTTTCCATCACATCGAGCAGGTATCGGCCGTAACCCGATTTCAGCAGCTTCTCGGCGCGCTCGCGCAGCTGGTCGTCCGTCAGGAAGCCCTGTCGCCAGGCGACCTCCTCGGGCACGCCGATGCGCAGGCCGGTGCGGCGCTCCATCGTGCGGACATAATCGCTGGCGTCGCTCATCTGGTCGAACGTGCCGGTGTCCAGCCACGCGGTACCGCGGGGAAGCACCTCGACGCTGAGCTTGCCGCGCTCGAGGTAGGCGGCGTTGACGTCGGTGATCTCGTACTCGCCACGCGCGGACGGCTTCAGCCCCCGGGCGATCTCGACCACGTCGTTGTCGTAGAAGTACAGGCCCGGAACGGCGTAGTTGCTCTTGGGCTGGGCCGGCTTCTCCTCGAGCGAGACGGCCTTGCCGCTCTCGTCGAACTCCACGACGCCGTAGGCGGTCGGCTCGGCCACCCAGTACGCGAACACCGCGCCGCCGTCGACGTCGGCGTAGCGCTTGAGCTGCGTGCCGAGCCCCGGGCCGTAGAGGAGGTTGTCGCCGAGCACGAGCGCGACCTTGTCGTCGCCGATGAAGTCGGCGCCGATCGTGAAGGCCTGCGCGAGCCCGTCGGGAGAGGGCTGCTGCGCGAACGTGATGGACACGCCGAACTGCGACCCGTCGCCGAGGAGGCGCTCGAACGCATCCGCGTCGTGCGGGGTGGTGATGACGAGGATCTCGTCGATCCCCGCGAGCATCAGCGTCGACAGCGGGTAGTACACCATCGGCTTGTCGTACACGGGGACCAGCTGCTTCGAGACGCCAAGCGTGATCGGGTGGAGTCGGGTGCCAGAGCCGCCCGCGAGGATGATGCCTTTCACGCCCCCATCGTGTCACACGCGAAGAACCGGCCGATGGGCGATGCGTCCAGGAAGGCGCGCCTGCACCGCCGGGTCGGACGCGGTTGCTACGATCACATGCCGCGGACCGCGCCACAGCGGTGGCTGGAGAGGCAGGCAGTGAACGACATCGCCCCGGCGCGCGCGCCCCGCTCGAGGCGAGGTGTTCTTCTGACCCGCGCCGCCTGGCCCGCCCTCGCGGTCGCCGTCACGATCGTGCTCGCGCTCGCCCGACTGGTGCGCGAGCCGCGCTTCTACTTCGCCGACGACACCGAGCGCGGGTCGTTCGGGCAGTGGTGGCAGCTCGGCGAACTGCTGCTGCAGGGGCGGCTGCCGCTGCTGGATCCGTCGGCCTGGCAGGCGGGCAACTACCTCGCGGAGGGGCAGTGGGGCGTCCTCAACCCCCTGGTCTGGCTGATCGGCCTCGCCGCGCGGGCGAGCACGGATCCCGTCGTGTTCGTCACCTTCCTCAAGGTCGCCGTCCTCGCGCTCATGGCGCTCGGAGTGCATCTGCTCGCGCGCTCGTTCGGCGCGCACCGTCCGTGGGCGGCGCTCGCGGCCGTCCTCGTCCCGCTCGGCGGCTTCACCGTCTACATGGATGCCGCCTCCTGGTCGACCGGCCTCTTCAACGCCGCGGCCCTGCCGTGGGTGTGGTGGGCGCTGCGGCGCGCGGTCGAGGCGCGGCACTCGCCCATCCCGTATCTGCTGACCTCGTACGTGCTGATCACGTTCGGTTACGTGTTCGGCGTCATGGCGCTGGTCGTTGTGCTCGTCGAGACGCTGGTCCGTCACGCGATCCGCCGCGACGGTGCGCGCGTGGTGCGCACGCTGCTGGCCTCCGTGTGGGGCGGCGCGCTGACGGTGCTCGTCTACCTGCCGGGGCTGCTGACCGCGCCCGTCTCGGAGCGGGGGGACGCGCCCTTCGGCAACTACCTCTTCCTCAACGCCGATCTCACCGACCTCGCCGCGGCGGGAGCGCCGTCGGTCGCCGGCACGATCCGCTCGTGGGACGGCGACGTGACACTCGCACCACTCGCCTACATCGCGTGGCTGCTGCCGCTGCTGCCGCTGGTGCTGCCGATGTCGCGCGTCGCGGTGCGCCGGTGCCTGCCGCTGCTGATCTTCGGCGGCATCGCCCTCTGGGCCGTGCTCGCCCCCAGCCACATGGGGCCGATCCGCTGGCCGCTGCGGTTTATGCCGTACCTCGTCCTCGCGGTCGTCATCCTGTTCGCCGTCGCGGCCTCCCGCGCCTACCCGCGCCTGATCACGCGCAGCGGCCGGCTGCTGAGCGGCATCGCGATCGTGGTGACGGCCGCCCTCGCCTGGGCGAACGATCCTCACTCGTGGCGCAGCATCGCGGTCGCCGGTGCGCTGCAGACGGCCGCTCTCGTCGCCCTGTGGTGGGTCGCCCACCGCGAGGCGTGGTCACGCGCCCGCCGCACGGCGATCGCCGTGCTCGGCGCCCTGCTCGTGACAGCCGTCGCCGTGGCGGCGCAGATGTATGCGATGCCGCGCTCGCCGCTGCCGGACGGCGACGCCCCCGACGTCGCGACGATGCGCCAGGTGCTCGTCGAGCCGCACGGCGACGGGTTCGTCGTCGGCGACACCAATGCCGGTCAGAACGACGCGGCGAGCTGGGACGAGCGCCTGATGGCGAACCTCTGGTACCTCAGCGACACCGAGGTCTCGAACCTCTACACGGTGCTCCCGTACACGGCGTTCACCGAGGACCTCTGCATGGACCTGCGCGGAGTCACCTGCGCGAAGGGGCTCGACGCCCTCTGGGCGACGGACGAGACGACGGGGGAGCGCCTGAGCGATCTCATGTCGGTCTCGACGATCGTCGCGATGAAGCGCACCTTCCCGTCTGAGCCCGACGCACCGGACGGATGGCACGTCGCCGAGGAGGGGCAGTACACCTGGCTGCTTCAGCGCGACGAGGTGCTGCCGAGCGCCGGCGGGATCGCGTGGCAGGCGGACGACACCGACGTCACCGTCGTCGAGCAGGACGACACGCAGGTGACGTTCAGGGTGGACGAGGCCGGGGAGGACGGACGCATCGTCTTCAGCCGCCTCGACTTCCCCGGCTACTCCGCGAGCGGGGGAGCGAGCATCGTCGATCCGCTGCGCGGCTGGCTGCTCACCGTCGACGTGTCGGATGTCGCCGCCGGCGAGACCGTCACGGTGCGGTTCCAACCGCCCGCGATGCCCCTCATGGTAGCGGGCGCCGTCCTCGCCGCGCTGACCGGAGCCGGCTGGCTCGTGCTGCGTGCCGTCAGCCGATCGCGGCGCCGCTGAGCTGCGCCGTGAACACACGGTGCAGGCCCTCCGGCAGCGAGGTGCGGGCGAGGGCGTCGAGCTCGGGCCAGACGCGGGAGCGCACCCGCAGGTCGAGGGCCTGACCCCGCGCGTCCCCGCCTCCGCCCAGCACGATCGCTCCGTGGCGGCGGCGCAGGCGCTGCAGTTCGCTGACGAGCGCCCCGATCGAGACAGCGCGCCCGCTGCCGACGATCTTGACCGTCATGGTGCCGCGCGGGGTGGTGGCGGCGCGCGCGGCTCCAGCGGAGATCATCGCGGCGGCGTCGTCCTCGTAGATGTAGTCGCGCAGGGTGTCGAGCGGCACGTACACGGAAGCGGGCTTGCCCGTGAGATGGGCGCGCGCAAGCACCGAGATGAGGCCCTGCGCCTTCCCGAGGTCCTGCCCGGGGCCGTACAGGTTGGTGATCCGCGCGACGAAGGCGCGGATGCCCGCCGACTCGGCCGTCTCGCGCAGCGCCTGTTCCATGGCGAGCTTCCCCTCGCCGTAGGCCGAGGCGGGGGCGGTGGGGGTGTCCTCGGTGAACGGCGGATGCGCGGCGGCCGCGTAGGCGCCGCCCACGGACGAGGCCAGGGTGATGGTCAGGCGGGCGCGGTCGGCGTCGGGCAGCTCGGCGACGGCGGCGAGGAACCCGCGGAAGACGTCGACCTCGGCGAACACCACCTCGCGCGGGGTGGAGGTCACCGCCTTTCCCGCGCACCAGTGCACCTCGAGGGGCGCGTCGGGCTGGGCCTCCGCCACGAACGCGGCGAGGCCCGCTTCGAGCGCGGGGACCGCGGCATCCGGATCACTCCACGGCACGGCTGCGGCGAACGGCGTGTCGGCGCGGGAGCGTGCCACGGCCCGCCCGAGCAGGCCCCGGCCGATGATCCAGCGCGCCGGATCGGTCATCGCGTCCCGGACGGCCCCGGCGAGCGGTGCGAGGGGTCGACGCGGCCCAGCGGGCCCATCGAGGGGTCGCGGACGATGAGGTAGGTGGGCTTGCCGAGCGCCATGTTCACGGCGACGCCGAGGTACTCGGCGATGATCCCCAGCGCGACGAGCACCACGCCGGTGCCGAGCAGCAGGGCGACCATGAGCGAGGTCCACCCGGGCTCGATGAGCTCGCCGCTGACCATCCGCGCGACGACGAGGTACAGGGCGAACACGATCCCGAGGGCGAACACGATGCCGCCCGCGGCGGTGACGAGCCGCAGGCCCCGCGTGCCCGAGGTGAGGACCATGCTCCAGAAGTGGGCGAACAGTCGGCGGAACGAGTAGCCGGAGCGACGGTCGCCCTCCTCGCGGAGCGTGATGGGGGCCGTGACGGTGCGCGCGGCGACCCAGCTGAGCGCGACGTCGAGGTACACGCCGGTGCCGGCGTACGCCGCGACGCTCCGGCCGATCTCGCCGAGCACGAGCCGGTAGCTGTGGAAGCGCGAGGCGTGGCCGCCGCCGAAGATCGTCTCGAGCACCCGCTTGGAGGCCTTCGAGGCGGCGTTGCGGATGAAGCCGTGCGGCGGGGTGTTCACCGGTGCGGCGTACACGAGGTCGGCGCGCTGGTTCAGGGCCGCGTCGAGCATGATCCCGATCTGGTTCGGGTCGTGTTGCCCGTCCTCGTCGATCGTGACGATCCACTCGCCGCCCGAGCTCGCCATGCCGGCGAGCGTGGCGGCGTGCTGGCCGAAGTTGCGGCTGAGCCACACGGGCGCGATCCAGGAGTTCGCCGCGGCGAGCTCTCGGATGACGCGGTCCGACTGATCCGGGCCGCGGTCGTAGGCGAGCAGCACCTCCTCGACGCGCGCGTGGTGGCCCTCGGGCGTCGTGAACGCGGCGGTGAGCGGGCGCAGCTCGTCGACGACACCGTGCAGGGTCTTCTCGCCCTGGTAGACGGGGATCACGACACTGATGCGGTGGACGTACGGCGCGGTGCCCTCCGTGGGCTCCAGCTGGTTCATCGCATTCTCCTCTGAAGCACACGATACGAGAGGCGACGGGCCCGGGCCATGAGGGAGGCGCGGAGGTCGCCGTAACGGCGGTCGAACGACGAGAGCACACCCGGGTGCGTCTTGTGCAGCCAGGCGTGGAAGCCGTGGGCCTGGCCCGCCTGCTCGGCGACGAGCGCGACGCTCCACTGGGTGTCGCTCATCCGGAAGGTGGCGCCCACCTCGGGATCGGGGGCGAAGTCGCCGTGCAGCAGCACCCGACTGTACGTCGCCTGGTCGATGAGGTACGGGAACCGGTCGAACCAGCCGCCCTCCGCCGCGAGCAGATCGCGGCGCATCATGACCGAGGCGGGCTCGCCGAACAGGTTCGATCCGGCGCGCACGGCCTTGCGCACGGCGTCGCGGCCCGGCATCAGGCGACCGAGGCCGCGGAGGCCCCATCCGGCCATGAGCACGCGCCCCTCGGCGTCGACCACGTCGCGGCGGCACGCGGTGAGCACCGCGCCCGTGCGCTCGAGGATGCCGGCCTGGCGCGCCAGGACGCCGGGGCGCAGGATGTCGTCGCCGCACACGAGCTTCAGGAACTCGCCGGTCGCCGCCTCGGTGACGCGGTTCCAGTTGCGGCCCGCGCCGCCACCCGCCTCGGTGGTGAGCAGGCGCACGCGCGGATCATCCGCGAACTCCGCCATCACGGCCGCGGTGTCGTCGGTGGAGGAGTGGTCGGCGACGATCAGCTCGAGCGAGGGGACATCCTGATCCAGGATCGAGCGGAGCGTCTCGCGCAGCGTGCGACCGTTGTTGTAGGCGGGCACCACGACGCTGATACGCGGGGCCCCGGGGGATGCGGTCACCGATCGTCCTTCCGGTGGAACGAGAAGCGGCTGTGCCCGAACCAGCTGGCGAACGCGATCACGACCGTGAAGAGCAGCTGCGCGACGATCTCGTGCCAGCCGAGCCAGATCTTCATCGGCGGCACCACCAGGAGGTTCAGCAGGAACGTCCCGAGGTAGACGAGCTGGAACCGCGCGAAGTCGAGCCAGACGTGACCCCTCACGCGGAACACGAACCGGCGGTAGAAGACGAACGCGCTGAGCGTGCTCATGACGTGAGCCGCGACGATGATGCCGAAGACGATCCAGTCCTGGCCGGGCCACCACATCCGGAACAGGAAGGAGAACAGCACGAACCAGGCGAATCCGATGCCGGTGTTGACCGCGCCCACGAAGAGGAACGCGACGCGACGGTCCCGGAACAGGCGCAGGAGCGGCCCGTCCGGGCCCGACATCCCGGCGATCTCGTCGCCGTCGGCTCGCGTCGCCGCGTCGTCAGCGGTCTCGTCGGCCGGGGTGCTCATCGCCCTCAACGGTACAGGGGAGCGGCTGGGAGTCGCGGCTGTGGCGCTTCGGGGCCCCACAGGTCTCCCCACCTAGGATCTTATGGGCGCGGGCTGACGCGCCGTCGGCTCCCGGACGGGGAGCGAGACGCATCGACCAGAGAGAGTGACGCCATGGACCTGCTTGTCGTCGGATCCGGTTTCTTCGGACTGACCATCGCCGAGCGCGCCGCTGAGGCGGGGCGCAAGGTCACGGTGATCGACCGCCGCCACCACATCGGCGGCAACGCCTACAGCGAGAACGAGCCGACCACCGGCATCGAGGTCCACCGCTACGGCGCCCACCTGTTCCACACGTCGAACCCGTCGGTGTGGGAGTACGTCAACCGCTTCACGACGTTCACGAACTACGTGCACCGGGTCTACTCGACCCACAAGGGCCAGGTCTACGCGCTGCCGGTGAACCTGCACACGATCAACCAGTTCTTCAACGCGGCGTACACGCCCGACGAGGCGCGCGCGCTGGTCAAGGAGCAGGCGGGCGAGTTCGACGTCAAGACGGCGGCGAACTTCGAGGAGAAGGGCATCGCGCTCGTCGGGCGCCCGCTGTTCGAGGCATTCTTCGCGCACTACACCGCCAAGCAGTGGCAGACCTCGCCCGAGAAGCTGTCGGGCGACATCATCAGCCGGCTTCCCGTGCGCTACAACTACGACAACCGCTACTTCAACGACACGTGGGAGGGCCTTCCCACCGACGGCTACACCGCGTGGATCGAGCGGATGGCCGACCACCCGAACATCGACGTGAAGCTCAACGTCGACTTCTTCGACGAGTCGCAGCCCCTGAACAAGAAGGCCCTCGTCGGCCAGGTGCCGATCGTCTACACCGGCCCCGTCGACCGCTACTTCGACTACGCCGAGGGCGAGCTCGCCTGGCGGACGCTGGACTTCGAGGAGGAGGTGCTGAACGTCGGCGACTTCCAGGGCACCTCGGTCATGAACTACCCGGACGCGGACGTTCCGTACACCCGCATCCACGAGTTCAAGCACTTCCACCCGGAGCGCAAGGACGTCTACCCGGATGACAAGACCGTCATCATGCGCGAGTTCTCGCGCTTCGCGACGCGCGAGGACGAGCCGTACTACCCGGTGAACTCGACCGACGACCGATCGGGGCTGCTCGCCTACCGCGAGCTGCAGAAGGGCGAGAAGGACGTGTTCTTCGGCGGTCGCCTCGGCACCTACCAGTACCTCGACATGCACATGGCGATCGGCTCGGCGCTGTCGATGTGGAACAACCAGCTCAACGCCTGAGCGGGCGGCAGGATCAGGGCGCGCTCGTGACGGGCGCGCCCTCGTCCTGTCCCGCGGCGGGCTCCTCGTGCGGGAACACGAAGCGGTCGTACGTGAGGTAGCGGAAGAGCGTCGCGAGAGTCTGCCCGATCAGGGTGCCCGCGATGTTGTCCGGGATCGGCCCCTCGAGGTGCAGGACGTAGCGCGAGAATGCGAGGCAGCCCAGCTGCAGGCCGATCGCCACGAGGTTGAATACGACGAACAGCGCGTAGCGCGACCACCGGTGCGGGAGGTGGCGGTCGTTGAACGTCCAGTAGCGGTTCCCGACGTACGTCACAAGAGACGCGACGACGATGGCGATCGTCTTCGCCACCACCGGCTGATCGTAGAGGGGACCGTGACCGGTCACCCAGAACGCGAGCAGGTTGAACACCGCGGCGTCGACGAGGAACGCGAGGCCTCCGATCGCGAGGAACGCCCCGGCCTGTCGCGTGTGCTTCTGGGCCGCGGATCGCGTCATCGGGGGGTCTCCTCAGGGCGACGGTCAGGGGGCAGGAACCTGCCGCGTGATAGTCTCAAGCGGTTCTGACGGTGCCGGCTGGCGCGCGTCGCAAGCCTCGATTCTATGTTCCCTCGGAACCCCACGGAGATGTGTCCACGGAGATGACGACGCCCGACGCCGAGATCGCGACCGCCACCGCTTCCGACGGAGCCCCGTCCGTGGCCCGACCGGTCATCGCCGCGATCGTGCCGTGCTACAACGAGGCACTCGCCATCGCGAAGGTGGTCGCCGACCTCAAGGCGGCCGTGCCGGAGATGGTCGTGTACGTCTACGACAACAACAGCACGGACGGCACGGGCGACATCGCCCGTGAGGCGGGCGCCATAGTCCGCCGCGAGGAGCGCAAGGGCAAGGGAAACGTCGTGCGCCGGGCCTTCGCCGATGTCGAGGCCGACATCTACGTGATGATCGACGGGGACGACACGTATGACGCGGCCGCGCTGCCGGAGATGATCCGCGTGCTGCGCGAGGGCCCCTACGATCACGTGCTCGGTGTCCGCAGCCAGAAGACGGACACCGCCTACCGGCCGGGTCACGAGCTCGGCAACCGCGGCTTCAACTGGCTGGTCGGCAGCGTGTTCGGCACGAACGTGAGCGACATGCTCAGCGGCTACCGCGTGATGTCGCGCCGCTTCGTGAAGAGCTTCCCGGCGGCATCGCGCGAGTTCGAGATCGAGACCGAGCTCACGGTCCACGTCATGAGCATCCGCGTCCCCCACACGGAGCTGACGGTCGGCTTCAAGGACCGCCCCGCGGGCAGCGAGAGCAAGCTGCGCACCTATCACGACGGATTCCGCATCCTCGCGCTGATCGGCCAGCTCATCCGGCACGAGCGCCCGCTGCTGTTCTACGGTCTGTTCGGGACGCTCCTGGCGCTCCTGGGCATCGCGTTCGGTGTGCCGGTGATCGTCGAGTACCTCGAGACGGGGCTCGTGCCGCGGCTTCCGACGGCGCTGCTCGCCCTCGGGTTCGTGCTGTTCGGCGCGCTGTCCTGGGTGATCGGGCTGGTGCTCGATGGCGTGCTCCGCTCGCGTCGGGAGATGAGCCGGCTCACCTATCTGACCTACGCGCCTCCCGCGTGAGCCGCCTCGACCACGATTCCTGCACGGCAGGCCCGCATAGGATCTTGCCGTGACCCGCAGCGTCGTCGGAGCCCCCGGTACCCTGGAGCGCTATCTCCACTCGCTGTGGCTGCTCTCCGCGCGCGACCTGAAGGTGCGCTACGCGACGAGCTGGCTCGGATACCTCTGGTCGGTGCTCGACCCGCTTGTCATGAGCGGGATCTACTGGTTCATCTTCACGGTCGTGTTCGACCGCTCTGCGGGGCTCGAGCCGTACATCGTGTTCCTGATCACCGCGCTGCTGTCGTGGGTCTGGTTCAACGCCGCCGTCACCGACTTCACGCGCGCGTTCAACAAGGATGCGAAGCTCGTGCGCTCGACGGCGATCCCTCGCTCGATCTGGGTGAACCGGATCGTGCTCAGCAAGGGCGTCGAGTTCCTGTTCGCCCTCCCGGTGCTCGCGATCTTCGTGATCGCCGCCGGAGCACCGGTCGGATGGGGGCTGCTGCTGTTCCCTGTGGGGGTGGTGCTGCAGGCGATCCTGCTGGTCGGGCTCGGCCTGCTGATCGCGCCGCTGTGCGTGCTGTTCGCCGACCTCGAGCGGACGACGCGGCTCATCCTGCGTGCCCTGTTCTACGCGTCGCCCGTGATCTACGCGGTCGGGGACCTTCCCGGCGCGCTGCGGGAGCTGATGGCGTTCAACCCGCTCGCGGGGATCTTCACGCTGTATCGCGTCGGGTTCTTCCCCGAAGCGTGGGATCCCTTCGCCGTGACGATGTCGGCGGTGATCTGCCTGCTGCTTCTCGCGGTGGGCGCGTTCTCCTTCCGCCGGCTCGAGCGTCCGCTGCTGAAGGAGCTGTGATGACACGGGATGCGATGCCGGCGATCGCCGACCGACCGGCGATCGAGGTCTCTGGCCTCGGCGTGCGGTTCCGCCGCAACCGGCGCGGTCGCCGCAGCATCAAGGACATGTTCGCGGACGCGTCGCGGCGGAGCCGACCCGACGAGTTCTGGGCGCTGCGCGACGTGTCCTTCACCGTGCGCCCCGGCGAGTCGATCGGCGTGGTGGGACGCAACGGACAGGGCAAGTCGACGCTGCTCAAGCTCGTCGCCGGCGTGCTGCTCGCCGACGAGGGAGAGGTGAGGGTGAACGGGGGAGTCGCGCCCCTCATCGAGATCACCGGCGGATTCGTGGGCGACCTCACTGTGCGTGAGAACGTGTGGCTCGCCGCCGGTCTTCACGGGATGGCCAAGCACGAGATCGCGCGCCGCTACGACGAGATCATCCGGTTCGCCGAGCTCGAGCAGTCGGAGGGCACTCCCTACAAGCACCTCTCGAACGGCATGAAGGTGCGTCTCGCGTTCTCCGTCGTGTCGCAGCTCGACGAGCCGATCCTGCTCGTCGACGAGGTGCTCGCGGTCGGCGACAAGAGCTTCCGGAACAAGTGCTACCGGCGGATCGACGAACTGCTGGCGGAGGGGCGCACGCTCTTCCTCGTGAGCCACAACGAGAAGGACCTGCGCCGGTTCTGCACGCGCGGTCTGTACATCCGCGACCACGTGCTCGCGCTCGACGCCCCGATCGGCGAGGTCGTCGACCGGTACAACGCGGACAACGCGGAGTGACCTTCCCTCCGGCAGTAGAGTGACCTGAATGAAGCGCCTCGAGAACCGGGTCGTCACCTCGGCCGTCGTCTACCCCGTGATGACGCGGGACGACCGCCCCGGCGAGCTCCTGATGGGGGTCTTCGACGGGCACGGCCGGTTCGTCGAGGGAACAGCGACCGATCGCCGCTCCGGACTCCGCGGGGTGCCGATCCCGCGCGACCTGCTGCCCGACATCGCCGAGGCGGACGTGCCCGAGGCGATCTATGCGGGCGACCTGCACATGCACTACGGGCACTTCCTGCTGGAGAGCCTCGCCCGGCTCTGGTACGCGGCCGAGCACCCCGAGCTGCCGATCGTCTGGACCGCCGCCCACCACTGGGGCGACCGCGAGCGGTTCCGGTCATGGCAGCGGGAGATCCTCGAGATCCTCGGCGTGCGCAATCCCATCCAGTTCGTGACCAGACCCACGCGCTTCGCCACGCTTCACGTGCCGGACATCGGCTACCGATACGACGACTGGATCCATCCGGACCACGCGCGGTTCCTCGCGCGCCACTCCGGCCCGCCTCGCGAGCCCGGCCGCCGCATCTGGCTGTCCCGCAGCGCGATCGACAGCGACGTGCGCGATGTCAGCGCCGTCTTCGCGGAGAGGCACCTGCGGGCGGCCGGCTGGTTCGTGATCCATCCGGAGCGGCTGACCGTGCGCGAGCAGCTCGATCACCTCGCCCGCGCCGAGGTGATCGCGGGCGATGAGGGGTCGGCATTCCACGCGGTCCTCCTCTTGGCCGAGCTCGAGGGGTGCCGGCTGCGGATCATCCGCCGCCGGGGGCCCGAGCACCGGAACTTCCGCACGATCGGCGAAGCGCGCGGCCTCGAGCAGGATTTCCACTCGCTGCCGGGGCAGCGGATCCTTCACGCGGAGGGCCGCGAGGTGATGAAGGTGTCGCGCAACGCCATCGCGCTGCTCGACGCGCTCGAGGTGCCGCGCGCCCTGCCGCTGCCTCCCCGGCCGGGAGACCAGGCGGCCGCCGCGTTCGCGCGGTCGCTCGGCGTGTCGAGGATGCTGCTCGTGGGCGTGCGGACCGCATACTCCGCGGCCGTCTCGGGAGTGCGGACGACGCTCGTGGTCAGCACGCGGCTCGAGGAGGACCCCCGCGCCTATCGCTCGCTGGAGAACCGGGTGGAGGAGCTGCCGTTCGCGCAGTACGCCGAGCTGTTCGTCACCGCGCCGCAGCCGTACGAGCTCATCCGCATCTGCGGCGACGAGGCGGCGCACGTGCTGCGCGACGTCGACGACACCGCCGCGTTCGCCGACAGCAACACGATCTGGGTGCTGGATGACGACGCGGCCGGTACCGCGGCCGGCGCGGCCCTCGAGGAGCGCGGGGGATTCACCGTGCAGCGCATCCCGAGCGCCGGAGGCGGGATCCTCCGCGTCGAGCGCGCATGAGGCGCGAGCGGCCCCGAACCGAGAGCGACGTGCTCGGGACGGGTCACTCGAGGGCTGCGTCGATCCGATCCGCGAGGGTGGGCGAGAGCGTCGTGGCGTAGGTGGCGGTGAGGTGATGGCCGTCGCGGTAGACGACGACGCCGCCGATCACGGGCGGGCAGATCCCCTCGGTGCAGAAGAGGTCGGTGAGGTCGATCAACGCCGCGTTCGGGTCGCGCCGAACGGCCTCAGCCTGTCCGTCGTCGTGCAGTGCCTCGTCCATCGGCTTTCCGCAGCGCTCCGCGGCACGTTCCGGGTCGAACTCGATGCACTGCACGGTGTCGGACGAGAGATGCGGGCTGTCGCGGATCGCCAGGACGGGAATGTCGTGGTCGGGGCGCGCCCCCCAGGCCGAGACCATGCCGGCGACGGTCCGCTCGTCGGCGTCCTCGCCTCCTGAGGACCGGGTCACGACGAACGCATCGGCATCCCCGGCGTCGGCGACGTACTCGGCGACCGCGGCGCGCCACTCGGCGCAGCCCTCCGTCTGCTGCCGCGTCGCGAGCTCCGTGGTGACGTCGGTCCAGTAGCAGGCTGCACGGCCCATGACATCCACGCGCCAGCCGCGGTCCTGCGCCATCCGCTCGAACGCGCTGAGGTAGGCGTTGCTGTGCGAGTCGCCGATCACAACGAGGCGTCGCGAGTAGTCGTGCTCGGGTCCGAACGTGCACGCGCGCAGCGTCCCGTCGTCTCCGCTGGTCCAGCAGTCACCACGGTACGAGTTGTCCTCCCCGACGATCGCGGGGTCCGGTACGAGCGGCAGCGAATCGAGCGTCGGGTTCTCGCAGGATCCCGAGGCGAGGGTCGCCGCGCCGAGGCAGTCGGGCGGCGCAGCGAGCAGCTCGGCCGTCAGGGTGCGGCTGCGCTCCTCCTGCAGCTCGGCGGATGCAGCCCCGGCGGTGGTGATCGCCAGGACGCACGCCATGCCGGCGGCCGTCCAGACCGCCACGATGAGCGGGCGGCGCCCGGCGAGCAGCCGGGGCGACAGCCGCACGGGATTCTCGACGAACCGGGTCGAGAACCCGGCGAGTGCGATCGCGGCGGCTGCGGTGCCGAGCTTCTCCGGCATCGTCAGGTCATGCCCGGTCGCCAGCGGCAGCAGCACGATCGGCGGCCAGTGCCAGAGATAGATCCCGTACGACGTGTCCCCGAGGAAGCGGATCGGACGTGCCGAACCCGCTCCGGCCAGGAATGAGCCGCCGCCCGCCCACACGATCACGGCTGCCCCCGCCACGGGGAGAAGGGCTGCGGAGCCCGGGAAGGGCACCTCGCCCGAGAGAAGGACCGTGCTGGACGCGATCAGGACGACGCCGAGGGCCGCGAGCAGGTTCGCCGCGGCGCGACGCCCGGCGAAGGGCAGGAAGGAGATCAGCGCGCCGACGCCGAACTCCCAGGCTCGGGTGAGCGTGGAGAAGTAGGCCGCGCTCGCCGACCAGTCCGTGAGCAGCACGCTGTAGGTGAACGAGGCGGCCGTGGCGACCGCGAGCGTGCCGATCATGACCGCGCGCCATGGCAGTCGACGGAACACGAAGCAGGCGAGCAGGAGCAGCAGGGGCAACGCGACGTAGAACTGCTCCTCGACCGAGAGCGTCCAGAAATGCTGCACCGGCGATGCGCTGTTCTCCGCAGCAAGGTAGTCGACGCTGTCCGAGACCAGCCGCCAGTTCTGCACGTAGAGCGCGGACGAGGCGATCTCGGCGAGGAACTGCTCCCAGAGCGAGCGCGGCGCCCAGACGATGACCGCCACCGCCGTCGCGGCAAGCACGAGGAGCGAGGCCGGCAGGAGACGCGCGGCGCGGCGGGCCCAGAACCTGCCCACGGCGATGCGACCCGTGTTCGCGCGCTCACGCACGAGATGCGACGTGATGAGGTACCCGCTGATCACGAAGAAGACGTCGACGCCGACGAAGCCTCCGGGCACGCTGTCCGGCCAGAGGTGGTACACGAGCACGCTCAGGACAGCGATGGCCCGGAGAGCCTGGATGTCGGGCCGGAAGCCCGCCTGCCGAGCCCGGTCCGTGAGACCTGCCTGCCGAGCGCTGTCTGTGAGAGACGCCATCCCGTCGATCAGCCGAGCGCTCGACGAAGGCGGCGCAGTGCCGCAGCGGGCACCCCGCCCAGGCGTGCGTTGACGCCGCGGGCGGCCGGTGCGAGCCGGTTCCCGGAGAGCTCGTTCATCCGCCGGGCGATCTGCCGCGGCAGCGATGCCGGCCGGGCGCTCTGCCGAAGTACGGCAAGCTCGGCCTCGAGCTGGGCGACCCTCGGCTCGACGCGGGTCACGCGTTCCGAGAGGTCGGCCTCGCGCAGGTCGATGAGCTGCGCGCGGTCGTTCGAGCCCCACTGGAATCCCCAGACCCGGTCGACGACGTCCTCGAGCACGGCGTCGCCGCCGACGTAGCGACGCGCGCGGGCGACTGCGGCCGAATCCCAGATCGTCACCGACTCGTCCTTGGTGTGGCCGGGGGTGAAGTAGCGGACCGCGCCGAGGCGGTCTCCGTCGATGTGGCGGTACATCTGCATCAGGCTGTCGCTGGTGACTCCGACGGTCACGGGCAGGTCGACGCGGTACGGCGCCGGGAAGACGGTGTCGGGCACCGCCTCGGCGAAGATCACGCGGTTGTCGGTGCGGAACCACTCCTGCACCAGATAGAGCTCGGTGCGTGGGTCAGCGAGCATCTTGCGCCGCCCCTCATCGAGGGTCGACCACGGCCCGACGAGCACGACGTGCACATCGGTGAGGGTGCTGTTGAGCACCCTGTCCACGCAGTTGCGCGCGAGGTGGGCCGTCTCCAGGGTCACCTCGACGACGACCTTGACGAGCGGCACCTCCCAGACGCGGTTGTCCGAGGTGCGGCGGTAGCGGGGGATCGGCATGCGCTGGGCGAAGTGCGCGTCATTGACGTGGGCGACCTTCGCCGCGTGGTTCTGCACCGTGCCGGGACCGAGGTGCCAGGTCAGCGCCTCGTGCACGGGGATGAACACGGCGCCCGCCTGCCATAGCTGGTAGGCGATCTCGGTGTCCTCGCCCAGATGCAGCCGCGTGTCCTGACCGAACGTGCGGTCATAGACCTCGCGGGTGACCGAGGCGCACGCCCCCATGTGGGTGGAGTAGTTCCGTCCGTGTGACGTGTTGAGGTCGTCGGTATCGCGGTAGATCTGGATGGACCAGTGTTCGTGCAAGGTCGAGCGGTCGTAGTCGTCGCCGATCGTGCCGTCGAGCACCTTCTTATACACCGTCTCGGGCGTGTAGTCCCACGACTCGATGAAGCCCTTGTCGCCGATCGTCGCGGCTTCCGGGATGAAGTGGGCCCACTTGGCGTGCTGCCGGACGTTGTCGCGGAACAGGATCATGTCCGAGTCGACCCAGTAGATGATGTCGCCCGAGGTGGCCTTGATCCCGATGTCGGTCGCGTTCGAGCGGCCCCAGCCCTCCTCGACGCGGATCAGCCGCAGGTTCCGCGGCACCACGTCGCCCAGCACCACCGGCGGCTCGCTTCCGTCGTCGACGACGACGACCTCGAGCAGCTCCTCGGGGTAGTCCTGAGCAGCGAGCGAGGCGAGGGTCAGCGGCAGGGTGGCGCTGTTGTATGCCGCGATCACCACGGAGACGGACTTCGTCGGCTCCCAGTCCTCCGGGAGCGTCCCGTCGAAGACGTCACGCCACTGATTCTGGAAGACGATGGGGCGGGGCTCGGAGGAAACGGCGGGCCTGATCACCGCATCAGTCTAGGTGACCGGCCCTCTGCTCCCCTGGGGAGTGGCTCCACGGGCGCTCACACGGGGCGACGAGCCTCTCAGGCTAGACTCCTTTCCCGCCGCGCCCGCGGCCGCGCCGCCCGTCGGCAGCCGCCCCGTCCGACCAGGAGCCGATTCCGCATATGTCATTCAGCCGCTGGTTCCGCCGCCATGCCGAGACGGACGCTCTTGAGCGGGACGGCGGGGGCGCCGTGGCTGACGCGTCGACGCTGCGGGCCGGCACCCTGGCACTGCCGGATGGCGAACCTGTTCGGCTGCGCGTCGCCGACGTCGACGCCCTGCGGCACGTCGTCGTGAGCGGTGCCGACGTGATGACGCAGGACGTTCGGATCCGCATCGATCGCTGGGATCCGCCGTCGGCGCGCTGGCGTGGCGCCATCGCGCCGCTGCCGCACGTGAAGACCAGCCAGGTCTCGTTCGACGCCGCCCGGCGGACGGCCTCCGCGCACATCGCGCTCAGTGAGCCGCAGTCGCTTGCCCGCATCGTCAACGCGCTGATTCCCGCCTTCACCCCGGATGCGCCCGTCGTCGGGGCGGGCTTCCCGCTCGTCGCCGTCGACGGGAGCGTCGATGGCGGCGTGCTGTCCCTGCTGCCGAGTCGCCGTGTGCCGCAGCTCGAGGCCATCGCTCCGGCGCTCAACGGCGCCCACCTGCGCAAGGCCGACGTCCTGATCACCGCGGAGACCGATCTCGCGCGCGAGGCGGAGGACGCCGTCTATCAGCTGCCGGTGGGGGAGGCGCTGCTTGGGTACCCGCGCAGGGAGCTGCCCGTCGTCGACCTCAACGTGCACAATCCGATCGGGCGTCTGCTGAGCTTCTCCCCGTCGCCTCCGCCCCGCCGGCTCGTTCTTGACAGGCAGCAGGGCGTTGCGCGCCTGGATGCCACCGGCCCCCGCGCCGACGCCGTCGCGCCGATCGCCTTCTCGCTCGCCGACCCGCTCACAGCCAGAGACGTGGCGGCGCTCCGGGGAGTGGAGGCAGCGGACCTTTCGGCGCTTCGCGGCGTCCGCGGCGCCCTTCCGGAGGGGCTGACCACGCGGTTCGCAGAGCTCGCCGCCGCGGGGGTGATCCTTCACTCGCTTCCCGAGAACATCGAGATCGAGCCGGCGCGACTGTCGCCGCGCATCGTCGAGCTCGCCCGGCAGCCCTACCGCGCAGTGAAGGGCCTGGCACGCGAGCGTCGCTCCGTCGCCCTGCGCAGGGCGGCGATGCACGACCACGGCGGATTCCTCCGCCTCGCCTCGGCGATCGAGCACCGCACGGGGCACCGCTACCTTCCGTCGGTGAGCGTGGTGCTCTCGACGATGCGTCCCGACCTCATCCCGGGTGTCCTGAAGATGATGGCGGCGCAGACGTACCCGCACATGGAGGTCGTGGTCGTCGCGCATGGCGTCGCCGCGCCGGATCTCTCGGCTCTCGACCTCGGCGCCCTCGACGTCACCGTTGTGGAGCAGCCCGAGACCGTCCTCTTCGGAGCGGCGCTCGCCGAGGGAGTGCGCCGCTCGTCGGGTGACCTCATCACCAAGCTCGACGACGACGACTGGTACAGCGAGCACCACGTGTTCGACCTCGTGCTCGCGCACCTCTACTCGCGCGCCGACATCGTCGGCAAGACGACCGAGTACCTCTACTTCGAGGAGGCCGAGCAGACCGTGCATCGCACGTTCGCGACCGAGCGGTACCACGATCAGCTGGCCGGAGGGGCGATGCTCCTGTCAAGGGCGACGTTCGATGGTCTCGGCGGCTGGCGGCCGACGCCCAACTCGACGGATCGCTCGGTGCTGATCCGTGTCGAGTCGCAGGGCGGCATCGGATACCGCACGCATTCCCTCGGCTACATGTACATCCGGCATTCGTCGAAGCACACCTGGGAGCGCAGCGACTCGCAGCTCCTCAACGGCTCCTTCGAGCAGTGGCGCGGCTGGCGCGAGCCCGAGGCCTGAGGCATGCGCACGCTCCTTGGCCGGGCATGGGACCCCGCCGCCGCCGTCGTCGTCGTCCTCGTCGCCGTGTTCACGGTGGTCGGGTACTCGTATCGCGAGTCGGAGAGCGCTGAGCTGATCGCGTCCTCCGCCAGCGCTGCGGCTGGCGCGGTGATCGTGGGCGCGGGCCTCGCGATCCTCGTCTACCTGCCGTTGCTCGGCGTCTTCCGGCTGCTCGACCGCCGATGGGCGGACGACGGGCTCGAGCCCACCGGCATCATCCCGATGAGGGAGGCGATGCGGCGATGGCTGCTGCCCAGCGCGGGCACCATCCTCGTCGGTTGGCTCGCCTGGCTGCTCGTGCACTTCCCGGGGAACGTCGACTCCGACACCATCACGCAGAAGCTTCAATGGCTCGGACTGCAGAATCAGACCGATCACCACCCGTGGTTCGACACGATGGTGTTCGGTCTCTTCTGGAACCTCGGGGACGCCCTGGGAGACGACCGCTGGGGCCTGTTCATCTACCTCCTCCTCCAGGAGGCGGCGACCGCCGCAGGCGTCGCTCTCGTGCTCGTCTACCTGTCTCGTCTCGGAATGCCCTCGGTGGCGCGGTGGGCGCTGACGGTCGCGGTCGCGGTCCTTCCCGCGTTCGTGATGGCGCCGTCCGTGATGAGCAAGGACGCCTTCGCGGCGGTGTTCTGGCTGCCCTTCCTCGTGCTCTTCGCGGAGTCGCTGCGGACCCGGGGGGCGGTGCTGGCGCGTCCGCGCGTGGCGCTCGCGGCGATCGCCGTGACCACGCTGCTGATCCTCTCGAAGCGGACCAGCCTGTACCTCGTGCTCATCTGCGCGGTCGTGCTCGTCGTCGTCGTGTCGCGCGCGCTGCGAGTGCGCATCGGGCTCACCGTCGCCGGCGTACTCGCGCTCACCGGCCTCGCGTGGCCCATGCTCCTCGTCTCGGCGTGGGGGATCACGCCCGGCACCTCGACCGACATGATGACCGTTCCCGTCCAGCAGACCGCGCGGATCGCCGCCGAGCATGGCGCCGAGATCCCCGAGGAGGAGCGCGCGGCGATCGACGCGGTGCTGCGCTGGGACGGCCTCGCCGAGGCGTATGTGCCGACGCGGTCGGACAGCGTCAAGGGCCGGTGGAACCTCGAGTCGACGACGGGACAGAAGCTCGAGTACTTCCGGGTCTGGGCCGCACAGGTCATCCGCTACCCGGCCACCGCGGCGTCCGCCACGATCGCGAACACCTACGAGTACTTCGCGCCCGTGACGCGGCTGTCGATGCAGAACACGCTGTCGCTCGATCAGTACATCGACTTCTGGACCTCTCGCAGCCTCGAGACCACGTCCCGCGCCGAGGTCGAGGCGATCGCCGACGCGCTGTACGAGCCGGCGGCGCTCGACGGGGCGCGGTCGACGATGAACGACCTGACCATCGCCTTCAACGAGGGGAACCTGCTGTCCTCGAAGGCGCTCTATGCCTCGCTGATCCCGCTCGCGGCGCTCGCCTACGCGATCCGTCGTCGCAGCTGGCTGCACGTGCTCATGCTCGTGCCGCTGTTCGTCACCCTCGCGTTCCTCGTCGCGAGCCCGATCGCACTGTCCCGGTACATCATCCCGATGATCCACGGCGCCGTCTTCGCGGTCGGCATCACACTCACTCCGATGAGGTGGGAGCGCCGGTCGGGTTCCGGCTCGCGCGCGAGCGTCAGCGAAGCCGCCTGATCACCGCGGCGGGCACTCCGCCGACCAGCGTGTCGTCTGGCACGTCGGAGGTCACCACCGCACCCGCCGCGATCACGCAGCCGGCGCCGATCGTGACGCCGGCGACGACGGTCACCGCCGCCCCGATCCACGTCCCTGCGCCGACGACGATCGGGTCGTGCCGCACCTCGCCGGCCCGCCTGTCATGCCCGCCGATCTCGTGCGTGTCCGTGATGAGGCGCACGAACGGGCCGAGGTTCACCCGGTCGCCCAGCACAGTTCCGGGGCGGATGTACGCGTCGCGGTTGACGAAGACGTCCTCTCCGATGCGCACAGGGCCGAGGATCTCGCCCCCGCGATAGATCCTGGTGCGGGCTCCGATCGCGATGTCGCGGTCGCCGTCGCGATGCAGGAGCCGGACGGAGGGGTCGACGACCGCATCGTCAGCGATGCTCAGCACGGTCTCAGCGGCCCTGAGGCGCCGTCGGCGTCAGGGCCGGCATCACCCGCCACGAGGTGTCCCGCGCGATGGCGCGGCCGTCGCGAAGACCCTTCATCAGGTTCGACCAGCCGACGCGCGTGATCTTCCGCTCGACGAACGCCAGGCGCAGGATCTCCTTCGCGAACGTCGCGGCAGTGCCGACGGCGAACGCGAGCGGACGGTAGGCGCCGTGCTCCTCGTAGTAGTGCTTCATGATGCCGCGGTTGCGCAGGATGTAGTAGCGGTACATGTCGCTGGACGCGTTGAAGTGACGCACGCCCATGTCCCACTGCTTGATCTCGCGTGTGCGGCGCAGCACGAACTCGTTCACGATCGCGGCGGGCGTGACACGCGAGGCGAGCCAGCCGTAGATCGTGTCGTCCCAGTAGATGAAGAACCGCGGATCGGGGAGACCGATCTGCGCCACGATGTCGCGGTGGATGAACATCCCCTCGAAGCAGCCCGAGTTCATCTCGCGGTAGCCGGAGGCGTCGAAGTCGGCCGGGGCGAACGGGATCGGGATGCCCAGCGGCACCGAGACTCGGTACTGCCAGTAGAACTCGCTGCCGTCGTAGTCGTACCGGCGGCCCTGGATGCTGCGGAAGCGCGGCGCCCAGTCGCCCATGCGGGCGAGGCCGTCGGGAAGCACCTCGACGTCATCGTCCATCAGCCACATCCAGGTGGAACCCAGGTCGTAGGCGGTCTCCATGCCCGCGCTGAATCCGCCGGCGCCCCCGGTGTTCTCATCGAGGCGGCGGTAGACGAGCTGGGTGCCGAGGCGGTCGCGGAACGACTCGACGACCTGCGTGGTGTCATCCGAGGACGCGTTGTCGACGACCACGACGTGCCCGGGCTTCGGGTCCATCCGGATGACCGACTCGAGCAGCCCGCTCAGCAGGTGCGAGCGGTTGTACGTCACGACGACGATCGTCGCCGATGCCGGATCGAAGGCGACGTCGTCGCCCGCCGGGACCTGGGGGGTCTCCATGATGCTCATTCGCCGCCCTTCAGCACGCCGCGCCAGCTCTCCGCCGCGACGAGCTGCGGAAGCGCGTCGCGGTACTCCTTCGCCAGACGGGGCCATTCCCGCTCGAGTCGGCGGTGCAGCAGGACCGAGTCCCGCAGCATGTGCCGGAAGCGGCGGCGGTCCCGCGTGTAGATGTTCTTGCCCGAGCCGTCGGCGGCGCTGACGAGCGCGCTGTCGAAGTGCGGCAGACGCCACCAGTGCGCGTCGTTCTTGCCGAACTCGACCTCGGGGGTCTCGAGGTTCGCGGGGTTCGGCTTGTGCAGCAGGTGGGCGAGCAGGGTGCGCGCAGTGAAGGTGCGCAGTCGCAGCCCGGACGGGGTGTCGGTCGGCTCGCCGGGAGGGAACACCTGGCGGCCGCGCCGCGAGTGGAGGACCGTCTCGGGATCGGTGTGGACCGCGGTCTCGGGGAAGCGGGCCGCGAGGGCGCGCGCATCCGGCATCGCGGTCGGCAGCGTCTCCCACAGGTGCTGCGGCCCGCGCAGGACGTCGCGCAGGGCACGCGCCCGCAGGGCGACGGGGTAGTACTGCATCATCATCAGGTGCTTCAGGTCGACCCGTCGGCTGTGCCGGATGAGGCGGCCGCCGCGGGGCACGCCGGAGTGGAGCAGGCCCGCGACGATGCGGTTGCGGGCGTGGAAGTACGCCTGCCAGTCGATCGAGTCGTCCTTGCCCACCCAGGACACGTGCCACAGCGCCACACCGGGCAGTGACACGGTGGGGAAGCCGGCCTCGCGGGCGCGCAGGCAGAACTCCGCGTCGTCCCACTTGATGAACGCCGGAAGGGCGAGACCGACCTGGCGGATGACGTCCAGCGGGATCAGGCACATCCACCAGCCGTTGTAGTCGGCGTCCATGCGCATGTGCAGCAGCGGAGACTGGCGCAGGTTCGCGCGCCGGAAATCGTGCGGCATCCGGTCCTGGAACAGGTTCCGCCACATGAAGGGCACCTCGTCGACCACCTCGGCCCACGCGTGAAGGCGCGGGCGGTCGAGCAGGTCGAACATATGCGCGCCGACGAGCATCGGCGTCGTCGTGTAGCGCGCGAACAGGATCGAGCGTCGGATCGACTCCGGCTCGATCCGCACATCGTCGTCCAGCAGCTGGACGAAGTCGCTCTCGGGCCTGTCGAGCGACTCGAGCATCGCGCGCGCGAAGCCGCCCGAGCCGCCGAGGTTCGGCTGGTCGATGACCTGCAGCTTCTCGCCGAGGGCGGCGTGGGTGGCGTCGAAGCCCTCTTCGTCGGCGACCTTGCGCGTTCCCTGGTCGACGAGGAACACGCGGTCGACGAGCTCGAGCAGCTCGGGCGCCTCGCCGAGGGCCGTGAGGGTGTCGACGCAGTAGTTCGGCTTGTTGAACGTCGTGATGCCGAGCGACGCCTTGCCGGTGCGGACGGGCTCGTGCTCGGTGCTCCACTCGCCGCGCTCGAGCGTCAGCGGTGTGTCGTCGGCGACGAGGTCGAACCAGATCCAGCCGCCGTCGCTGAACTGCGTGAGCGGGATGTCGAAGGTCGACTCGGCCGCGTCATCCACCTCGCGCGTGTCGATGCGCTGGGCGACGCCGGCGCCGTTCGAGCGGTACACGAGCACGGTGCCCGATCCGGAGGTCCGCACGGTGAGGCGGATGGAGCGCACGCTCGTCCAGTGCTGCCAGTAGGAGGCGGGGAACGCGTTGAAGTACGACGCGAACGAGACGCGGCGACTCGGCTTGACCACCATGGAACCGCGTCCAAGAACGTCGCCGAGCCGCGCGTGCTCGGTCACCCGGACCGCCTCGTCATCGATGACCGACCAGGTGTCGGCGTCGAAGTACAGAGGGATCAGATCGGGGTCGCGGTCGAGGGGGAAGACCACGTTCTGGAGGACATGCGGCACGTGGTTGCTCCGAACGATCGAGGGCGATGGACCGCAGACGAGCCTACCCCGGACGAGTAAAGGGATCCTGGGATCCCCCGGCGTCGGCCAGGTCGCGGATGCGCTCGCGCCACGAGCGCGACTGCCCGGCGCGCACCGCGCACACCACGAGCATCATCCAGCCGAGGCCCGTCAGGGTGAAGCTCTCGAACATCGAGTCGACGAGCAGGGCGACCAGCATGAGCGGCGTCCAGGCGTGCACCACCGAGCGCCGCGAGCCGGCGACGAGCCAGGAGCGCACCATCGCCACGGCGCACAGCGCACCGAACAGCAGCAGCCCCGCCCAGCCCACCTGGATCAGCACGTCGAAGTACGCATTCAGCGCCGAGGCGTGCGTGTCGTCGAGCGTGAAGTTGATCACGTTGAACGGGTACGGCTCGCGATCGCCCGGCCCGTGATGCCATACGCCGTGCCAGCCCCAGCCCTGCACCGGGCGCGGGCGGACCCAGTCGAGGATCAGGTTCCACAGGTCGGCACGCACGGAGAAGTCGGATGCCGCATCCAGCAGGCGGATGATCCGGTGCCGCAGCACCCAGCAGGCGGCGAGCACGACGATCGTGACGGTGGCGACCGCGACCTGCGTCCGCCGCCGCTGGTCGGGCGCCGCGCGGCGCACGAGGCCCAGCGCGAGCGTCGCGACGGCGACGGACGCGGCCAGCACGAGCACCGTGGGGGAGGCCGACAGCACCGCCAGCAGCCCGGCGAGGGTCAGCGAGAACACCGACAGCCTCCGCGAGATCGACTGCGTCAGCCATTCGACGGCGAACGTGATCAGCGCCATGACGGCGACGAACCCGAGCATGTTGCGCGTGCCGAACACTCCCTGCACCGGTCCGCCGGCGGCGATGTCGCCCGCGACGCCGAGGAATGGGATCGGGATGTCGAGCAGGATGCCCGCCAGGATCTCCACGCCGAGCGAGAGACCGAGGAGCCAGCGCAGCACGTCGCCGAGGGCCCGCACCGTCTGCAGCGTGTCGCGCACATGGGCGATCACGAGGGCGAGCAGGCCCCAGCCGAACAGCTCGAGCCATCCCGAGAGGGTGGACGCCTCGTCGAACGTCCACACGACGCTGGCGAGCGTCCACGCCAGGAACGCCAGCAGGCTCGTCGGCGCGAAGCGCAGCAGGGTCAGCTCGTCGCGCCGTGCGATCAGGATCGCCACGCCGATCACGTCGAGCGCGACGACGATCGTGACCAGGGTGACCGGCCCCGCCGTCCGCCCGATCAGCATCGCGGCGAACCCCGCGCCCAGGGCGGCGACCGTGAAGGCGCGCGCGAAATCGGCGGATTGCAGCAGCCGGATGAGCCAACCCGGCGTTCCGCCGGCGGGCGTCATCGCGAGGGATCCCCCGCGGGCGCGTCGGCCCCGACGCCCACGATCGGGGCGAGCTTCATCTTGAACGAGAACAGCACGAGGAGGGTCCAGCCCCACAGCATGATCGGCCCGGACTCGGTCAGACCCTGCACGAGCAGCGTCGCCACGATGAGCGGGGGGAGCATCGACACGGGCGAGAACGGGCGGTCGGCGTCGAGATCCCAGCGGGGCCGGTCGACCGCGAAGAACCACGCGCGCCAGGTCATCGCGGCGTAGGCGACGAACACGAGGATCACGCCGATCGCGCCGAGCTGGAAGAACACGTCGAGCCACATGTTGTGCGCGTGGAAGACCGACAGGCCGTGGTCGACGATCCAGCCGTCGAACGCGTCCTCCCACGGAACCCACGGGCTCGAGAACCCGTTGCCGTGGACCGGATGCATGATCGCCCGCTCCCAGACGGTGCTCCAGATCTCGTCGCGACCGGTCAGCGAGCCGTCGCGGCCGAGCATCCCGAGCACGCGGTCCCAGAGGGAGAACACGAACACCGCGCCGACGGCGCCGACCCCGGCGAAGAGCAGGTAGCGGCGGGTGCGCTCGCCGGCGGTGCGCGCGCGGCGCATCACGAGCACGGCGAGGAGCACCATGAACGCCCCCGCGAAGGCCCCGAGCGCCGTCGCCGAGCCCGAGCGCACGAACAGCACGGCGGTCAGCGCGATCCAGACCGTCTGCATCGCGGCGTACGGCGGGTGCGTCGCAAGACGGATCGCGAACACGATGAAGGCGAGAACGCACAGCACGCCGAGGTAGTTCGCGTTGCCGACGATGCCCTGGATGCGCTCGCCGATGAGGGCGTCGAAGATCTGACCGCGCACCCAGTACCAGTGCGGGTCGAAGCCCTCCGGCGGGGAGACGAAGTTCGGCAGCAGCGGATGGCGCAGCACGAGCGCGACCCACAGCTCGATCGCGATCGACAGCCCCATGACCCACTTCAGGGCGACATCCAGCGCCCGCAGCAGCTCGTGCCACGTGAGCACGTGCGCGAAGAACAGGCCCTGCAGGGTGCCGGCGGCGAGCAGCGTCCAGGTCAGCAGCGTGGCCCCCGGCCAGCTTGACCACAGCACCGACACGAGCGCCCACGCGACGTACGCGAGGGCGATCCACGGCAGCCGGCGCCAGCGCAGCCCGTGCCGCCGGATGAGGGGCACCCACATCGCGATCGATGCGGCCGTCGTCAGCGCCAGCACCACGGCGGCGCCCGCCTGACCCAGCAGGTTCCACCACGCGGAGTGGGCGAACCCGGAGAACATCACGAATGCGGCATACGCGCGCAGCAGCTGATGGCTCGTGGCCTCGCGCTCCGGAGCGACCGGAGGCGTATCTGACGTATACCGCGTGATCTGGGCCATTGTGCCTCCCAGGCTACCGTGACCCCGAGGCATAACCTGGGGTCGTGCTCGTACCCATCACCAACGCCCCGCGTGACTACGCCTGGGGGTCCCGCTCCCTGATCGCCGCCCTCCAGGGACGCCCGGAGGCCGCAGACCCCGAGGCCGAGATCTGGTTCGGCGACCACCCGTCCGACCCGTCGGAGCTCGACGACGGATCGGGCCTCACGCTCGACCGCTGGATCGCCGACAAGGGCGCCGCCCACGGCGTCGACGGCCGGCTGCCGTACCTGCTGAAGCTGCTTGCCGCATCCTCGGTGCTGTCCATCCAGGTCCACCCCTCGAAGGCCCAGGCCGAGGAGGCGTTCGCGCGGGAGTCGCAGCTGCCGGAGGGCGCGGCGCGGAACTACGCCGACGACAACCACAAGCCCGAGATGATCGTCGCGCTGTCCGACCGGTTCGAGGCCCTCTGCGGCCTGCGCGAGCTCGACGCGACGCGCCGCCTTCTCGAGTCGCTCGGCGAGGCTGCCGACCCGCTGCGCCGCCGGCTGACGGACGAGGACGGCCTCGCCGCCGCGATCGGCTGGCTGCTGTCCGGGGACGCCCAGGAGGTCGTCGACGCGATCGTGGCGGCGCTCGCGGACGCGCAGTCCACCGAGTTCGCCGCCGAGCTCGCCAACGCGCGCCGACTCGCGTTCTGGTACCCCGGCGATCCCGGCGTCGTCGTGGCGCTCCTCATGAACTACGTCGTGCTGCATCACGGCGAGAGCGTGTTTCTGCGCGCCGGCATGCTGCACGCCTACGTGGCCGGCCTCGGCGTGGAGCTGATGGCCGCAAGCGACAACGTGCTGCGCGGCGGCCTCACGCCCAAGCGGATCGACGTCGACGAGCTGCTGCGCATCCTCGACCCGACGCCCGGCCCCGTGCCGGTCGTGCTGCCCGTGTCGGCCGGCGACGGCGCGCGCGGTGTCGAGGCGTTCCCCGCGGACGTGCCCGACTTCGCCCTGATGCGCGCGCGGGTGTCCGGCGCGTCGCCCGCGGTGATCCGGCCGTCCGGTCCGGTCATCGTGCTCGCGACGCAGGGCGCCGTGGTCGTCGAGGGCGCGGGAGCGGCCGTCGAGCTCACCCCCGGCCGCGCCGTGTTCGCGACGCCGGACGAGCCCGAGCTGCGGATCACGGGGGAGGGGGAGGCGTTCATCGCCCAGCCCGGATCCGCCGACGCGGAGGCCGGCAGGCAGGCGACCGCCGCGGCCTGAATCGGCGCGACACGCCGGGCGCGACACGCCGACGGGGCTCAATGAAGGTTCATGTCTCGGTTGAGGCTTTACGATCTGCGGCTTGATCTTTGCGAATGACACGGGTGTAATTACTTCCACGTCGTCCCGTCGGGCCTGAAGGAGTGGGAGAGCGAAATGTCCTCATCGCAGTACCGTTCCGGCGTTCCGGACAACTGGTTCGTCGATCCGGTGAGCCTGGGCGTCCCCGGCGTCCGCACGCCGCAGCCCGAAGAGGACAGCGCCCTCGCCTGGCAGAGCGACGCGCTCTGCGCGCAGACCGACCCCGAGGCCTTCTTCCCTGAGAAGGGCGGCTCGACCCGCGACGCCAAGCGCATCTGCACCTCATGCGACGTGCGCACCCAGTGCCTCGAGTACGCGCTCCAGAACGACGAGCGCTTCGGCATCTGGGGCGGCCTCAGCGAGCGCGAGCGCCGCAAGCTCAAGCGCGGGGTCGCTTAGCAATCCCTCGGTCATCGGCGCGTGGCGCCGGATCGGGAGTGACGGCGACCTAGAGTTGCCCGCGACATGCCCCCCGCCGTCCACGCCATCCTCGTCGCGCGCGCCACACCCGAAGCCGCCGCCCAGCTCGAGCGCACCCTCGCCGCCCTGCGCGCGCAGGAGCGTCCCGTCGACGCCCTGACCGTCGTCGTGTGCGGCTCGGCGCAGAAGCTCCGCGCCCTCATCGACTCGTCCGGCGCCGAGGGCGCGATCGAGGCCCCCGCAGGCACCTCCTTCGCCTCCGCCGTGCGGCTCGCCGCCGGCCGCGTGCCCGAGGGGCGTGCCGTGTGGCTGCTCGCCCACGACACGCAGCCCGAGCCGGGCACCCTCGCGGCGCTGTCCGCCGCACTCGAGCGCGCGCCGTCCGTCGCGATCGCCGCGCCGAAGCTCGTCGACGCGCGGGACCCCTCCGTCATCGTCTCCCTCGGCGTCAGCATGACCCGCTTCGGCCGCACCGTCGCCCTCGCCGGCGGCGAATACGACCAGGGGCAGCACGACGGCGACGACGACGTCCTCGGAACGGACGTCCGCGGCGTCCTGCTGCGCAGCGACGCGCGCGCGCACCTGCTTCCCGACCCGGCGCTCGCCGGCGCCGACGAGGGGCTCGACATGGGCGTGCGTGCGCGGCTCGGCGGCCGCCGAGTGGCGCTCGCCCCCGGCGCGCGCGTCCACGCCCCGGTCGCCGGCATGGCGGGCGTCTCGCAGCGCCCCATGGCGCAGGCGTACGCCGTGCGCACCGCCCAGCTCCACCGGCGACTCGCCTACGCCCCCGCCTGGGCCGTGCCGCTTCACTGGCTGTCGCTGCTGCCGCTCGCGCTGTGGCGGACGCTGCTTCACCTCGTCGCGAAGGCGCCGGCGCGCGTGCCGGCCGAATGGGCCGCCGCCGTCACGGTGATGGCGCGCCTGGGGGCCGTCGCGCGCTCGCGCCGGGAGATCCGCAGGTTCCGCACCGGATCGTGGGCGCAGATCACCCCGCTGCGGGCGACACGCGCGCAGCTGCGCGAACATCAGGATCCGGACGGCGGCGAGCCGGTCATCCGGCGCGAGCTGCGGTTCTTCTCGGGCGGCGGCGCCTGGACCGTGCTCGCCGCGCTGGTCGTCTCGGTCGCCGCCTTCCTGCCGCTGCTCGCCTGGCCCGTGCTCGGCGGCGGCGGGCTGCTGCCGCTGCGCGACACGCTCGCCGGCCTCTGGGCCGACGCCGCCTACGGGCCGCGGGCGACCGGGCTGGATGTCGTGTCGCCTGCCGATCCCTTCGCCGCGGTGATTGCGGTGCTCGGCTCGCTGTGGCCCGCCAGCCCCTCGTTCGCGCTGGTCGTGCTGTGGGTGCTCGCGCTGCCGCTCGCCGTGCTCGGCGGATGGTTCGCCGCGACCCGCGTGTCCGACAGGTCCGGCGTCCGCGCGACGGCGGGCATCCTGTGGGCGCTCGCCCCGACCTTCCTGGCGGCCCTGGTCGAGGGGCGCCCCGCGGCCGTGCTGCTTCATCTGCTGCTGCCGTGGCTGCTCTACACCGCATCGGTGGCGCATCGCTCCTGGGGCGCGTCCGGGGCGGCGTCCATCCTGCTCATCGCCGTCCTCGCGTGCGCGCCGTCGCTCGCCCCCGCCCTCGCCGTGCTGTGGGTGCTGATGCTGCTGCTCGCCATCGCGTTCCGCATCCGGCGCGGCTTCGCGCGCGTGCTGTGGGTGGTCATCCCGAGCGCCGTGTTCTTCCTCCCGCTCGTGCAGGCGCAGATCTCGCGCGGCACGCCGTGGGCCCTGCTCGCCGATCCTGGCCGTGCCTGGAACGGCGGCGACCCCGCAAGCCCGCTGCTGCTCGCCGCCGGATTCCCCGGGGCCGACCCGGGCGGCTGGGGCGCAATGCTCGCCTGGCTCGGCATCGAGGCGACGGCGGCGTGGGTGCCCCTGCTGCTCCTGCCGGTCGGGATCCTCGGGATCGTCGCGCCGATGACGCCCCGCTGGCGCGCCGGCGTCGGCGCGATCGTCGTCGCCGCGGTCGGCCTGATCGGGGCGCACCTCGTGACGGGCGTGCAGGTCGCGGTCAGCCAGTCCTCGCCCGTGCCGGTCTGGCCGGGGACGGGCCTGAGCCTCGGCTGGCTCGGCGCCGTGGCGGCCGCCGCCGTCACACTCGACGCCGGCCTGCGCCGACGAAGCCTCGCACGCCTCGCCTCGGTCGTCGCCGTGCTGGGCGTCGCCATCGTCGCCGTCCCGCCGCTGACCTCGGTCGCGCGCGAGGAGGCGCAGCTCACCAACGGCCCCGCGTCGACCCTGCCCGCGTATGTGACCGCACGCGCCGCCGACGAGCACGACCTCGGCACGCTTGTACTCACCGCGCAGCCGGATGGCGGCGTCGCCGCGCAGCTGGTGTGGGGCGCGAGCGAGACCCTCGGTGGTCAGTCGACGCTGCAGGCCACGGACCAGGCGATCGACGACGGCGACCGCACTCTCGCCGAGATCGCGGGCGACCTCGTCGCCGCGAGCTCGGGCGAGGTGCAGGAGCGCCTCAGCGACGTCGGCGTGCGCTTCGTGCTGCTGAGTGCGGGAGACACGTCGCCCACCGAGACGGATGCCGCCCGCACGCGCCGTCTCGACGCGATCACGGCGATCGACCAGCGCCCCGGGTTCGTGCGCGTGGGCGAGACGGCCAAGGGAGTGCTGTGGCGCCTCGACGCCGACCCCGCTCCGAGGCCCGCCCTGGATGAGCGCGACCGCGCGACCGCGGGCACGATCGCGACCGGTCAGGCGATCGCCCTGCTCATCGCGCTGCTGCTTGCCGTGCCGACGTTCGCGTCCCGGCGCGAGTCGCGCCGGGCGCCGCGCGTCGTCGGACGTGGCTACGAGGAGGTGGACGCGTGAGGATCCGTCACATCAGGATCACCGGGGCGCAGCGCGCGCTCGGAGTGCGGGTGATCCTCGGCGCCGTCACCGCCGTCGCCGCGGTGGCCGGGGTGACGGCCGCGGCCGCGCTGCCGTGGCCCGCGGTCTCCACACCGCCTCGCATGCTCGAGATCACGCCCGCGCCCGCCGAGACCGTGCTCGCGTGCGACGGGCCCGTGCTCGCCCTCGGCCGCTCCGCGGAGGAGGCGTCCGCCCTGTCGGTCGCACGACCGGGCGCCGTGACCGTCGGCAACGACCGCGGAGACGAGCCGGGATCGGATGCGCTCGCGCAGCCGACCATCGAGGGCGAGGCCGCCGCGACGCGCTACGTGCAGCGGCCCGACGGGCGCGAGGCGGTGTCGGCCGCGGCCGCGTCCTCCGCGAGCCTCGCCGACACCGACATGGCGGGCTTCACCGCGTCGGCCTGCCGCCCGCCGCAGATGGAGTCGTGGATCGCCGGCGGCGACACCGAGACCGGCACCACGGGCATCCTGCTGCTGGCGAACCCCGGAGACGTCAACGCCACCGTCCAGGTCACCGTCTACGGCGCCACCGGCCCGGTCACACCCCCGGGAGCCGAGGCGGTGCCGATCCCGGCGCGCACGCAGGTCGCGCTCCCGCTCGCCGGCCTCGCGGGCGGCGAGCAGAGCCCCGTGCTGCGCATCACCGCCACTGGCGCGCCCGTGCGCACGAGCCTGCAGTCGAGCCTCATCCGCACGCTCGAGCCCGGCGGGGTCGACACGCAGTCGGCGGTCCGCCCGGCGCTCGACCAGGTCATCCCGGGCCTCCGCGTCGTCGGCGACGCGGCCGGCACCGAGGGGGCGTCCGCCATCGTGCGGCTGCTCTCCGAGTCCGACACGACCGCCACCGTCACGGTGACCGACGCCGAGGAGGGAACGCCCGTCGGCGACCCGATCCCCGTCGAACTCACCGCCGGGGCCCCGATCGAGCAGGATCTCGGCGTGCTCGACGAGGGTGCGTACACCGTCAGCATCCATGCCGCCGAGCCGGTTGTCGCGGCGGCGTGGCAGACGACCGGCTTCGGCGCCGGGGCCGACTTCGCCTGGAACACCGCGGCACCCGCGTTCTCCGACGCGACGCTCGTCGCCGTTCCGCCGGGGGACGACGCGGCGATCAGCATCGCGAACCCCGCCGCGGAGGACATCACCGTGTCCGTCGCCGGGCTCGGCGACGAGCCGCAGGACATCGCCATCGCCGCGGGAACATCGGCGGTCATCGACGTCACGGCCGACAAGCTCTACACGATCGACCCGCAGGGCGCCCCCGTCCACGCCGCGATCGGATTCGCGAACGACTCCGCCGTCGCATCCATCGCCGTCTGGCCGGACGCCGCCCACCCGCGTCCCGTCGTCGTCTACCCGTAGCGACTCCGCCGCATCCGCGCCCCGTCGAGTGGGCCGCGCGATCCTGCGTAGGCTGGTGACATGGCTCTCTGGGGACGGTCGCGGCGCCCCGCTTCTGGCGCCCGCGCCGCGCGGCACGGCCGCCACGGGCGCGTCGGACGCAGCCCCGTCGTCCGCCCGCCGCTGCCGCCCATCGACACGCGCATCGAGCGCTTCGACGTCTCCGTCGGAGCCGCCGCCGAATACCTCCGCGGCGCCTGGCCCGAGCTGCGGGACGTCAGCTTCGAGATCGGACGCCTGCCGCGGGAGGCCGACGCCGACGGCATCCCGCGCTGGACCGCCGACCGCGAACGCAAGCGGATCGTGCTCTACCGCATCCCGATCGAACGGCTGAACCGGCTCCACCGGGTCGACGAGAACGAGCGCCGCATGATGATCGAGGGCGAGGTCTTCCGCGCCGCGGCCGACTACCTCGACTGCGACCCGTGGGACCTCGGACCCGACCGCTACCGCTTCTTCTGACCCGCTTCCGGGCACCCTCGGCGAGGCGTCGCCGCCCGAGGCCGGCCCGACGTAGCCTTGAACCGATGCGTGAGAGAGTGTGCTCGAAGGTGGGTTGTGCCCGCGAGGCAGTGACCACCCTGACCTATGACTACGGCGACCAGATGGCGGCCGTCGGACCTCTGGGCGCCGCCAACGACCCGCACGCCCACGACCTCTGCGCCATCCACACCGACCGCCTCTCCGTGCCCCAGGGCTGGACGGTCGTGCGGCACGCGACGCTGTCTGTTTAGAAGCGGCTCGCACGCGCTCGGGCGACGCTCCGCGCCGCCACTCGGCGAGCGAGGCACCGTCGCTGGCGCTCCGTTGCGGCAGCGCTTCGCGCTGCGTTGGTCGCTTCGCAGTTCTTTTCAGAAGCGGCTCGCACGCTTCGGGGCCGCAAGCGGCGCCCTTGCGAGCGAGGCAACGTCGCTGACGCTCCGCTGCGGCAGCGCTTCGCGCTGCGTTGGTCGCTTCGCTCCACGCTCACTTCGTTCGCACATGGGTGGCACAGGTCCGTTACCACGCCCCGGTTATCGAGCGAGCGGAGCGAGTCGAGATGACGGCTCGCACGGATGGGCGGCTTGAGGGCGGTCGCTTCGGCTCGCTGGCGCTCGCTCAGCAACCGGTGGGGGGTAAACGTGCGGCGTGTGCACCTTTGCGCACCTCGTTCGGTGCGTTTGCCGCACCTCTGTGTGTAGCCCACCCCGGTTATCGAGCGAGCGGAGCGAGTCGAGATGACGGCTCGCACGGATGGGCGGCTTGAGGGCGGTCGCTTCGGCTCGCTGGCGCTCGCTCAGCACCCGGCGGGGGGTAAACGTGCGGCGTGTGCACCTTTGCGCACCTCGTTCGGTGCGTTTGCCGCACGTTTGTGCCCCCGGGCGGACGGCTCGAGGTCAGCGCGCGAGGCGGGCGACGCGATCCGCGCGGGTCGTGAGCGCGTGGAGCTCGCGGCCGCGGCGCACCGCGACCACCGCCCGCAGCAGCGTCTCCGGGTCGACCGGCGGCAGCGGCGACACGTGCGGGGCGACCTCCGCCGCCAGGTCCTGGGCGAGACGGTGGCGCGCCGCCGGGTGCATGTCTGATCCCCGTGAGGTGAACTGCGCCACGCGGCGCGCGAGGCGATCGGGCAGGCGCCCCACATCGGCGATTCCCGCCCATGCCTCCAGCCCCTGCGGCAGCGGCACCTCCTGCGGCACCAGCCTCGGCGTGCGGGTCCGCTCGGCATAGGTGCCGGCGACGAGGTCGCCGAGGCGCTGCGAGCGCGACGTGAAGATGCCCACCAGGATCGCGAGACCACCGCCCGTGATGTACACCTCGAGCACGCCGAGGAGCGCCCGGATGAACGCGTGACGGAACGAGATCGCGCCGCCATCCAGCCGCACGACGCGCGCTCCCACCGCGAGTTTGCCGAGGCTGCGCCCGCGGGTGGCGGTCTCGACCGTCGCGGGAACGATCACGAGCAGCACAACGAGCAGGACGATCGACAGGATCGACAGCACGTTCTCGGGCAGCAGCCCGGCGGCCATCAGGTTGAACAGGCCGAGAAGCATCAGCAGGTAGACGATCACCGTCGCGACGATGTCGATCGCCGCTCCCGTCACGCGCAGGATCAGCCCGACGGGCTGGACGTCGAGGGCCACCGCCTCTCCGGTGAGCACCTCATCCTGCTCGATCGTCACCACGCGGGACCGGACGGCGGACGGGCGGCCGGCGAGCGGAGGCCGGATACCCGGATCGCCCGGCGCGGCGGGAAGCATCCCCGGGACGGCGCCTGTCGACATGCGTACAGTAAATCACTGTGGACCTCGATGCCCTCACGACCGCGCGCCGGGACGAATGGGCGCGCCTCGACGATCTCTCGAAGCGCCGGCGGCTGAGCGGCGAGGAGGTCGACGAGCTCATCGCCCGCTACCAGGCGGCATCCGCGGATCTCGCCGACATCAAGACGTCGGCCGGTCGCACGCCGCAGGGCGACCATGTGTCGACCATCCTGTCGCGCGCGCGGCTTGCGCTCACCGGCGCATCCGACAACGTGCTGCGGCAGCTTCCACGCTTCTTCCTTCACCAGCTGCCTGCCGCGCTCTACCGTGTGCGCTGGACGACCCTCGCGATCGCGGTCGCCTTCATCGGGGTCGTGGCGGTGTCGGGGGCCTGGATCTCGGGCGATCCCGCGCTCGTCGCGACCCTGGGGGCCGAGGCGCAGCTCGAGAAGTACGCCGAGCACGAGTTCACCGAGTACTACACCGAGAACCCCGCGGCCGTCTTCGCAGGCATGGTGTGGACGAACAACGCGTGGATCGCCGCCCAGGCGGTGATGTTCGGTGTGACGGGCATCTTCCCGATCTACATCCTCGTGCAGAACGCGACGAACCTCGGCGTCGCGGCCGCCGTCATGACGGCGTACGACCGGCTCGACGTGATGATCCTGTACATCCTTCCCCACGGGCTGCTCGAGATGACGTGCATCTTCGTCGCCGCGGCGGCCGGACTCCACATGTTCTGGGCTTGGGTCGCGCCCGGGCGGCGGACGCGCTCGAGCGCGCTCGCCGCTGAGGGGCGGGCGCTCGCGACCGTCGCGATCGGGCTCGTGTTCGCGCTGGCGCTCGCCGGGGCCGTGGAGGGCTTCGTCACCGGTCAGCCGTGGCCGTGGTGGCTGAAGATCGGCATCGGCGCGGTGGCGCTCGGTGTGCTGCTGTTCTGGATGCTCGTCCTCGGCCGTCGCGCGGCGCGCGCCGGTGAGACGGGCGACCTCACCGAGTACGAGGCGGGGACCCCAACGCTCGTCTCCGGATGACGGCGGACGGCATCGCCCGCGCGATGGGGGATGCTGGAGCCGTGAACCAGAACGAGACGGACCTCATCCGCAGACTCGAGGACGAGGAGCGCGAGCTCGTCCTGCCGACGTTCGACTACGACGACGCCTGGGCGCTCGGCCGCGAGCTGATGAGGCTCGCGACCGAGCGCGACCTCGCCGTGGCTGTCGACATCCGCAAGGGCGCCCAGCAGGTCTTCCACGCCGCGCGAGAGGGAAGCACGGTCGACATGGACACCTGGATCGAGCGGAAGATCCGCACCGTGTACCGGTTCGGGGCCTCGTCCTACCTCGTCGGACGTCGCCACGGCGGCGACTTCAACGCGGCGACCGGCCTTCCCTTCACCGAGTACGTCGCCCACGGCGGGGCGTTCCCGATCCGCGTGCGCGGCGTCGGCATCGTCGGCGTCGTGACCGTGTCGGGCCTGCCGGAGGCGGACGACCACGCGCTCGCGGTGGAGGCGCTGCGGTCCCTTCCCGGTCGTTGAGCGGCGCGCCCCACGACCGGGAGGACGCTCAGCGGCCGATCGGTCGCGCGGGGTTCACGCCGTCGAACAGCGCCTTGTAGGCGAAGCCGGCGAGCAGCGCGCCCACGATCGGGAACACGATGAACACCCACAGCTGGGCGAGCGCGTCGCCGCCGCCGTAGATCGCCGTCGCGATCGAGCGGGCCGGGTTCACCGACGTGTTGTCGACCGGGATGCTGATGAAGTGGATCAGCGCGAGCGACAGGCCGATCGCGAGGCCGGCGAGCGGCGTGCCGCGGGTGGGGTGCGTCACTCCCAGGATGATCAGCAGGAACAGTCCCGTCAGGATCACCTCGGCGATGATCGCGGCGACGAGCCCGAAGCCGGCGGGCGAGAGGGCGTCCCAGCCGTTGCTGGCGAAGCCGGCATCCTGCGCCGTAGTGAGCCAGTTCGCCGGGCCGAAGAGCCCGATCAGCACGAGCAGGGTGGTCGCGATCGCTCCGCCGATGACCTGCGCGACGATGTAGCCGCCGGTCTCGCGCCACGGGAACCGGCCCGCGGCGGCAAGCCCCAGGGTGACCGCCGGGTTGAAGTGGCCGCCCGAGATCGGGCCGAACGCGTAGGCGCCCACGACGACCGTGAGGCCGAAGGCGAGCGCGACCGCGGTGTACACGGCCGCGGGAGTGTCGGCGAAGTGGTTCGACGCGAACACGGCGGTTCCGACGCCACCGAGAACCAGAAGCAGCGTGCCGAACGCCTCGGCCACGAGCTTCGCGCTGGTCGCGGGCGCGGGCGGCGGCGTGTGAGCGAGCTCCGTCGGTTCGACGGGCTGCTCGGGATTCGGATCGGTCATGAGTTCCTCTCGGTCGTGTCCCCCCGTCCGCATGGTGCCAGCGGGATGCGTACCCGGCAAGGAATGTGACGGGGATCTAACCCGCCGTGCCGCTGCCGGTCGCGGAGCTACAGCCTGCCTGCGGCCTTCAGGGCGAGGTAGCGGTCGGCGATGCGCGGGGGCAGGTCGTCGGGGGAGGCGGCGAGCGCCTCGGCCCCGGCGCGCGTGATCGCCCGGTTCACGCTTGCCGCGGTGCGCAGCGCGGCCTCCGCGGCGGCGGCGCGGTAGAGCTCGTCGATCGACCCGTCGCCTGGCCCGCCCCCGGTGCCCTGCCCGCGGGCGGTGCGCTCGAGGTCGGCGTCCGTCGCGGTGCCGACGAGCACCACGGTGCCGGCACGGACGGTCTGCGGCAGCGTCCCCAGGAACCCGCGCGCGGCCTCGGGGGCCTCCTGCGCAGTGAGCACGATCAGCAGCGACGGGTGGGCCGCCAGCGCGCGCGCCTGCCCGAAGGTACCCTCCCAGTCGGTGTCGATGAGCTGGGCCTCCACCGGCGCGAGGGCGTCGACGAGGGCCGGAAGAAGGGCGGTGCCGTCGACGCCGGTGACCCGCGCGCGGACGACGCGGTCGAAGGCGACGAGGTGCACGTGGTCGCCGGCGCGCTCGGCGAGCGCTGCCAGCAGCAGGGCCGCCTCGAACGACGCCTCGAGGCGGGTGCCATCGCCGACGCGGGTGGCGGCGGTGCGTCCGGTGTCGATCACGATCACCACGTGCCGGTCGCGCTCGGGGCGCCAGGTGCGCAGCATCGTGCTGCTCGCGCGCGCGGTCGCCCGCCAGTCGATCGAGCGGACGTCGTCGCCGCGCACGTACAGGCGCAGGGAGTCGAACTCGGTGCCCTGGCCGCGCACCTGCAGGCTTGTGTTGCCGTCGAGCTCGCGCAGCCGCGCGAGGCGCGAGGGAAGGTGCCGTCGCGAGTGGAAAGGGGGAAGGACGCGGATGGCGCCGGGCACGTCCATCCGCCGCTGCACGCCCGCGATCCCCAGCGGGCCGGCCGAGCGGATCACGGCGAACTCGCTGCGCAGCTCGCCGCGGCGGCGGGGGAGCAGGGGCACGGTCACGCTGCGAGCCTCGTGCGGCGGCACGTCGAACCGCAGCCGCGCGGACGGCGCCCCGGCAGTCGGCTGCCACGCGTCGCGCACGGTCGCGCGGATGCGCCGCGTGCCCCGGTTGACGAGCCGCACGCGGACGTCGATGCGCTCGCCGAGGCGGACGCGGGGAATCCGGGTGCCGGCCGCTCCGTTCCCGAACGTGCGCTCCAGGGCGAGCGCCCGGGGGTCCGGGGCCGCGAGCACGTCGACCGTCACCAGCGCACCGCACAGCGCGAGCCACACGAGCACCACGAGCCAGGGGTTCGCCCCCATGGCGGTCAGCGGCACGAGGGGGATCACCCCGGCGGCGACGATCCAGGGAAGGAGGGCGGTCACGTACATGGGGCGACCGGGTTCAGAGCGGCACGGGGGTCTGCTGCACGACGGAGTTCAGCACCGCGTCCACCGAGACCCCCTCGATCTCGGCGTCGGGGCGCAGCCGGATGCGGTGACGCCACACCGGCACGAGCATCGCCTGCACGTGGTCGGGGGTGATCGCGGGGTAGCCGCCGAGCCAGGCCCACGCCTTGGCGGCCGCGAGCAGCGCCGTGGAGGCGCGCGGGCTCGCCCCGAGCTGCACCGAGGGGCTCTGGCGGGTCGCGCGGGCGAGGTCGACGACGTACGCGAGCACGTCGTCGGTCACGGTCACGGCGGCCGCGGAGCGCTGCGCGGCCCGGATCTCATCCGGGGTCACGACCGGGGCGATGCCGCCGAGCTCGCGCGGGGTGAAGCCGTCGGCGTGACGCCGCAGGACGGCGACCTCGGCATCGCGCGGAGGCACGTCGATCAGCAGCTTCAGCAGGAAGCGGTCGAGCTGCGCCTCGGGCAGCGTGTAGGTGCCCTCGTGCTCGACGGGGTTCTGGGTCGCGCAGACGAGGAACGGATCCGGCAGGGGGCGCGTGACGCCGTCCGCCGAGACCTGCCGCTCCTCCATCGCCTCGAGCAGCGCCGCCTGGGTCTTCGGAGGCGTGCGGTTGATCTCGTCCGCGAGCACGATGTTCGTGAACACCGGCCCCTCGCGGAACTCGAACTCGCCCGACTTCGCGTCGTAGATGAGCGAGCCCGACACGTCGCCGGGCATCAGGTCGGGCGTGAACTGGATGCGCTTGGTGTCGAGACCCAGTGCGCGGCTGAAGGCCCGCACGAGCAGGGTCTTGGCCACGCCGGGGACTCCCTCCAGCAGCACGTGGCCGCGCGAGAGCAGGGCGATCAGCAGGCCGCTGACGGCTCCGTCCTGCCCCACGACGGCCTTCGAGACCTCGGCGCGCACGCGGTGCATCGACTGGCGGAGCGCATCCGGTTCCTGCCCGGCCTGCGGGACCGGCGTCTGGACGGCGGCGGGGTTCTCCATGTGGTGATCCTCTCGGGGCGGTGGAAGCGGGTCGTCGGCCGGTCAGGCCCGGCCGTCGGTGCGCGCGGCGTCGACCGCGGCCTCGAGGTCGCGGAGACGGCGGCCGAAGGTGGCGAGGTCGGCGTCGGTGGCGGGGACGTGGGTCAGGATGGCGCGGGTCACGGAGGTCGCCGCTCCGAGTCGTGCGGCGGCGGCGTCGGCGACCTCGAGCGGGGCGGCGTTCGGCGGCAGCCCGAGCCGACGCGCCATGCGGCCGGTGGCTCCCGCGCGGAGCAGCTCGGCGGCGTGCGCGGGCTCGGACGCGCGGGCATAGAGGCGGGCCCGGCCCTCGAGGGTCTCGCTGCCGCGCACGGTCACGGGAAGCCGCTCGGCGACCAGCGGCCCGAAGCGGCGCCCTCCCCACAGGGCCGCGGCGGCGCCGGCGAGGAGCAGCAGGGCGATCGCGGGCGTGAGCCACGGCGGCACCATGTCGCCGAGCGTCGGCGGGGCGCCGCCGTCCTCGGCGTCCTCGAGCGACGGCGTGTACCAGACGACGCGGTCGTGGGTGCCGATGAGCCCGAGCCCGAGCGCGGCGTTCCCCTGCTCGGCGAGGTGCTCGTTGTCGAACAGCACCGTGCCGTCGATCAGCGTGACGGTGCCGGCGCCGCCCGGCACCTGCAGCAGCGCGAAGCCGTCGCCCACGGGGTAGCAGCCCTCGGTCCCCGACGGGGCCGAGAACGCGCGGCCGGGCACGATCTCGCCCGCGCGCTGCGCGACGGGGAGGTCGCAGTCGGGCGGCGTCGGCCCGCTGCCGTACCCGCTGTAGCCGCTGCCGGGGGCGAGGAGGTCGGCGACGGCGCCGTCGGCGTCGAGCACGACGGTGTCGCCGGCGGCATCGACGAGCTCGAGGATCGTGTCCTCCGACAGCGTCCACGGATCCGTCAGCACGAGCGTCGTGTCGTCGTCGAGCCGTTCGACCGTCTCGGCGCGGCGCGATGTCGCGACGACCTCGACGCCCTGTTCGCGCAGGATGTGCACGATCGCGCGGCCGCCCTCGGGCCCCGGGCTCTCCGGGTCGAGCGGCGGGGCCTGCACCCAGTCGGGCGCGGCGAACAGCGACAGCACGCCGCCGAGCACGAGCACGGCGGCGCCGAGGGCGATCCACCCGAGTGCCGAGCGTCGCCGGCTCTTCCGCTCGACGACATCACGGTGGAACGGATCGGCGTCGACCGTCGCCGCATCCGCGCTCCGGACGGGTGCCGGCGCCGTCACGCCAGCGCTCCGTCGCGTACAGGGGAGGGCGCGCGCACCGGCGTGGTGCGCACCAGGTCATCGTCGAGCCCGGCGACGACCGCGTACAGCTCCGCGGTGCCGCGGCGGCGCAGGTACCGCACGTCGTCGAACGCGCGCGCGGCCGCGTCGAGCCCGGCGCCGTGCGCGGGGAAGGGATGCTGCGCGCGGCGGGCCAGGCCCTGGGCGGTCGTGCCGGGCGGCGCCTCCACCACACCGCGCTCCTCGAGCGCTCTCGCGACCGCGCGGAAGCGCAGCACGATCGCGTCGTCCCACTCGCCCGCCGTCGCGTGGGCCGCGGCGGCGGCGCGCAGCTCGGCGGCGGTGCGCGTCTCGGTCTCGCCGAACAACAGAGCCGAGCCGCCGCCCGAGCGGTGCGCGAGTCGGGGCCGGCCCCAGATCAGCACGGCCGCGACGACGAGGCCGACCACGAGGACGACCGCCGCGACGGCGAGCAGCGGGCTCCACTGGAGATCCCCGCGCGGAGTGAGCAGGTTCGCGATGAACTCCCCGACGGCCTGCGCGATGCGATCGAACCAGGTCGGCTCCGCGGCGTCGTAGACGGGATCGGCGAGCTCGCGCTCGGCCCACTCGCGCGCCTCGTCGCGCTCGGGGTCGAGGCCCTCGAGCGGCCGGAGCGCCGACCGCACGGGCGAACCGGGCAGCAGCGCCGCCGCCAGCGTGACGGCGATCACGCGCCGCCGCTCGGCGGGGCCGGGGGCTGCCACTGCGGCGGCTGCCACTGCGGGTGCTGCTCGGCCGCGGGGGCGCTCGGCGGCGCGGGGTACGGGGGCTGCCCCGGGTGTCCCGGGTACTGCTGCTGCTGCTGCGGGTATCCCGGCTGCTGCGGGTAGCCCTGCGGCGGCTGCTGCGGGTAACCCGGCTGCTGCGCGTACCCGGGCTGTGCCGGCCCGGGCGCGCCATAGCGGGGCTGCGCGGCGTACGCGGCGTAGGCGGGGTCGTAGGGCCACGGGTCGGGAAGCTCGGATGCCCCCAGCTCGCGCTGCTCGACGTACGACTGCAGGCGCAGATCCAGGCCCTCGCGGCGCATCCGGGCGTCGATGTACATCAGCGCGCCGCCGGCGCCGGTCACGATCGTGCCGATCGCGGAGACCAGCAGCTGGAGCGCCATCGTCACGATCGTGACGACGAGCATCGTCGCGAGCGCCGCGCCGAAGTCGCCCGGCTCCGGGGTCCCCTCGCCGAAGGGCATGACGATGACGGGCAGGAACGAGCCGAAGAGCTGCAGCGGCGCGGTCACGATGCTCGATGCGACGCTCACGATCACCGAGATGAGGACCATCACGCCGAACGTCGGCCAGAAGCGCCCGCGCGTGAGCTGCCACGAGCGGCGGATGCCGGCGATCGGGCCGATCCCCTCGAGCACGATCGCGCTGGGAACGAGATAGAGCTTGGTGCCGATCCATGCCCACAGGGGGATCATCGCCAGCAGAAGCGGGAAGATGAGGGCCGCCAGGAGGTACTGCTCGGTGCCCGCGCCGATGATCACCGGCACCGCCACGACCAAGGCGACCACCAGGATCGCCAGCAGCTGCAGCACGAAGTAGCCGACGAGGCGCCAGAACGAGGGGCGCACGATCGCCCAGAGCTCGCGCAGCGTCGCCCGCTCGCCGACGGTCGCCCGGGAGACCTCCGCGACCACGACTCCCTGCACGACGACGTTCAGCGCGCTCAGGGCGAGGGTGACGATGACGCCGACGACCGCGGTCACCGCGATGGAACCCGCCATCAGCGCGTCGAACTCGTCGGAGAACTCCTCCACCGTCGCGAGGCGGCTGAACATCAGGAAGGAGACGCCGCCCAGGATGAGCAGCCCGACGAAGCTCGCGGCCGCCTGCACGCCGACCGCGAAGCCCAGCAGGACCCTCGGATTTCCGCGCAGCACGCTGAAGGAGCGGCCGAGCGCGGTGCCGAAGCCGAACGGATACAGAGGCACGAGACCGGGCCTCGGTGCAGGTCGCCACGTCGTTGCGTGAGACATCGATCCCCCTCGAGAGCCACAGGCATGTGCCTGGTCCCACGTTACAGAAGGGTGCGCCTCTACTAGGCTGATCGGGATCTCACGTTCCTCCGCGGATTCGAAGCAAAGGATCTTCCGCCCTCCATGACCGCCCGCATCCTGGTCGTCGACGATGACACAGCCCTCGCCGAGATGATCGGCATCGTGCTGCGCACGGAGGGCTTCGAGACGCTCTTCTGCGCCGACGGGGAGCTCGCCGTCGACACCTGGCGGCAGGAGCGCCCCGATCTCGTGCTGCTGGATCTGATGCTTCCCGGCAAGGACGGCATCGAGATCTGCACCGAGATCCGCGCCGAGTCGGGTGTGCCGATCATCATGCTGACCGCGCGCGCCGACACGAACGACGTCGTGGGCGGTCTCGAGGCCGGCGCCGACGACTACATCGTCAAGCCGTTCAATCCCAAGGAGCTCGTCGCGCGCATCCGCACCCGCCTGCGCCCGACGCCGGAGGCGACGAACGACGTGCTGCGGATCGGCGATCTCACCGTGGATGTCGCCGCGCACGAGGTGCGCCGCGGTCAGAACGCCATCGCCCTCACACCGCTCGAGTTCGAGCTGCTCGTCGCCCTCGCCTCCAAGCCGCAGCAGGTGTTCACGCGCGAGGAGCTGCTCGAGCAGGTCTGGGGCTACCACTACAAGGCCGACACCCGGCTCGTGAACGTGCACGTGCAGCGGCTGCGCGCGAAGATCGAGCTCGATCCGGACAACCCCAAGATCGTCACCACGGTGCGCGGCGTCGGCTACCGTGCCGGAGCGGTCGCGGACGCCGCTGCGTCCTGAGCGGCATGTCCACGGCAGCGACCCCCGCGCTGTTCGGGTGGACGTCCCCGCGCAGCTGGCCGCGCATGCTGCTCCTGCTGTGGGGGCGCTCGCTGCAGTTCCGGACGATCCTGATCACGACCGTCCTCACCGCCATCACGATCGCCATCGCGTGTCTGTGGATGGCGCTGGCGATCCAGAACAACCTGTTCCAGAGCCGCGTCGACGAGGTGCAGGCCGACGCGCGGCGCGCGGTGGACGAGGCGCAGCGCAACCTCGACGCCTCCGAGGTCGCCGGCAGCCGCGCCCAGATGCAGCAGCTGTGGAACCTCGTGCTCAACGACACCCGCCGGCTCGCCTCCACGGATCAGATCGCCGGCTTCCGCATCGAGAAGGACCCGGTGCCGCTCGCCCCCGCCGACTTCGGCTTCGGCGGGCTGACGGCCGAGGCGGTCTCGCCGGGACTGCGCGAGCGCGTGCAGAGCCAGGCAGGCTTCCAGTGGTGGCAGTCGATCGCCCTCACCGACGCGCAGGGGCGCGAGGTCCCCGGCATCATCGTGGGGCAGCAGCTGCGCGTGCCGAGCGTCGGCGCGTACGAGATCTACCTCGCGTACGACCTGCAGGAGGAGGCCGAGACGCTCGGCTTCGTGCAGGGGACGCTGTGGGGGTCGGGCATCGCGATGGTGCTGATCGTGGTTGCCATCCTGTGGCTCGTGATGCGCGCGCTGGTGGCGCCGATCGTCGAGGCGTCCGGCACCAGTGCCCGGCTCGCCTCGGGCGATCTCAAGGTGCGCATCCCGGTCCGCGGTGAGGACGAGCTCGCCACCCTCGGCCGGTCGTTCAACGCCATGGCCGACAGCATCGAGTCGCAGATCCAGGAGCTCGCCGAGCTCTCGCTGGTGCAGCAGCGGTTCGTCTCGGACGTCTCGCACGAGCTGCGCACGCCGCTGACGACAATCCGGCTCGCGGCCGACATCCTCCACGATCGCCGGGACGAGTTCGACTCGTCGACGGCGCGGGCGGCCGAGCTGCTTCACACCCAGGTCGCCCGGTTCGAGGGGCTGCTGACCGACCTGCTGGAGATCAGCCGGTACGACGCCGGATCCGTGCAGCTCGAACTGGAGGCGACGAGCCTCGCACACCTTGCCGAGGACGTGCTCGAGTCGATGCGTCAGGTCGCCGAGCAGCACGGCACCGAGCTGCGCTTCGTGGCCCCGGGCGGCTACTCGCCGGTGGACATGGATCCGCGCCGCGTGCGCCGGATCCTGCGCAACCTGCTCGGAAACGCCATCGAGCACGGCGAGGGCCGGCCGATCGTGGTGACGGTCGACAGCAACCCCAGCGCCGTCGCGGTGGGGGTGCGCGACTACGGAATGGGGATGTCGCCGGAGGCCGCCGAACGCGTCTTCGACCGGTTCTGGCGCGCCGATCCGTCGCGCAAGCGGACCCTCGGTGGCACGGGCCTCGGGCTCTCGATCGCCCTCGGCGATGCGCGGCTCCACGGCGGAACGCTGGCCGTCTGGTCGCAGCTCGGCGGCGGCACCAACTTCGTCCTCACGCTGCCGCGGAAGCCGCACGATCCCGCGTCGCCCCTCGCCGAGCTCGAGTCGCCCCTGCCGCTGGAGCCGTCGGACGAGTCGCTGCACGCGGCGCTCGGCCTGACGCAGCCGATCCTGACCCTCGATGTCGCCGAGACCCACGAGCTGTCGGACGTCGGCGAGGTGCGCGATCTCCGTGACGTGGACGGGCTGTCGGGCCGCCACACGGAGGATCGCCGCGGAGACGGGCATCGCGGAGACGGCCATCGCGGCGACGCCCGCCACGGAGAGAAGGGGGAGCCCCGATGAGCACCGTCGATCCGCGCAGCCGCCGCACCGGGATCACGGCGCTCGTGCTCACCCTGATCCTGGCGCTCGCCGGCTGCACGGGGCTTCCCACCTCGGGCGAGGTGAAGGCGGGACTGGAGCCCGGAGCAGCCGCCGAGGAGCCGCGGCCGCAGTACTACGCCGGTGCCCCCGTGCGAGGGTCCACGCCCGAGCAGATCGTCGCGGGGTTCATCGAGGCGGCGATCTCGCCGATCGACAGCTGGAAGACCGCGCGGCTGTTCCTCGACGGCGACCTCGCGGAGACCTGGCGGCCGGAAGCCGGGGTCACCGTCGACATCGCCGACGAGCGGCGGCCGCAGGTCGACGAGGAGAACGGCATCGTGACGCTCCGGATCGACCCGACGGCGACGGTCGACGAGCACGGCACCTACACCTCGTCCGCCTCGGGACCGGTGGAGCTCTCGTTCCGTCTCGCGAAGCGCGAGGACGGCGAGTGGCGCATCGTCGAGGCGCCCGACGGTGTGGTGCTCGACCGGCTGAGCTTCCCCGACGTCTACCGCGACCACCGCCTGGCGTACTTCGACCCGACCTGGACGTACCTGGTGCCGGATGTCCGCTGGTTCCCCGCCACCGGCAACACCGCCACGTACATCGTGCGCGAGCTCGTCAACGGCGCCCCGAGCCCGTGGCTCGCGGGATCGGTCGCGAGCGCCTTCGCGCAGGACGTCGATCTCGTGCCCAACGCGGTGCCCGTGGACGCCGACCAGATCGCCCACGTGACGCTCAACGCGGTCGCGGCGGCCGCGGATGCGACGACGCTCACCCGGATGATGACCCAGCTGGATGCGAGCCTCACCAACGCCGGGGTGCAGGACGTGCGCCTGATGATCGAGGGCGAGGACTCCCCGCGCACCGTGGATCCCCTGGTCCCGGGCCAGACGCGTCCCGATCCCCGGGCGCTCGTCCTGCGGGCGGGGGAGTTCGGCTTCATCTCCGGCTCGGAGCTGACGCCGATCGAGGGTCTGAGCGCGGCGATCGCGGACATGCCGGGGCCCATCGAATCCATCGCCGTGTCGCCGGATCAGCAGGTGGCGGTGCTCAAGCAGTCTCCCGATGCCATCTACCGGGTCACCGCCGACCAGCCGGACGTCGTCCTCGACGAGCGCGACGGCCTCATCGATCCGCTCATCGACCCGTTCGGCTTCATCTGGACCGTCCCCGAGGACGATCCGGACGCGATCCTGACCTGGAGCCCCGAGCTGGAGCCCACCCAGATCGGCGGCGGCTGGCCCGACGCGACGCGCGTGCGGGGGATGGCGATGTCGCGCGACGGCTCGCGCGTCGCGGCCCTGCTCACGACCGGGGGACAGCACCTCGCGGTGGTCGCGAGCGTGCGGCGCGACCGCAACGGCACGCCGACCGGCCTGGGGGAGGCGATGAGGTTGAGCGTGCTGCCCGAGCCCGGCGTCTCGATCGCGTGGATCGAGGACGCCCGCGTCGGCATCGTCACGACCGCGGGGAACATCACGCGCGTGTTCGAGCAGCAGGTCGGCGGACCGGGCGAGTCCTCGGAGGCCCCCGCGGGGATCACCGCCATCGAGTTCGGCACGCAGGACTCGTCAGTGCGCCTGCTCGGCAAGGACGGCCTGATGTACACCCGCCGCGGGACGTCGTGGCAGCAGACCGGCGCGGAGGTCTCGGTGCTCGCGACGCAGATGGGAACGCCTCAGGGCGCGGACGAGTGACCCCTCGGCGCTGAGGCGACTCGTCCACACCCGGCATGCATGGGGGCGAGTGCTCCCGGAAGCGCCGGACGAGGTCGCCGCGCGCCACCGGGGCGACATCCTTGCCGGATGGATGTCGAGCTCCGCGAACGGTGGGCCGTGGCCGCGCGGGACGCGGCGTCGGCGGCGCTCGCGCTGCTGCTGCCGGTCGCCTGCCCCGGATGCGGCCTGCAGGGCGTGGCGCTGTGCGACTCCTGCCGGCTGCGGCTGCATCCCGCACCACGGCGGCGGGTGGTCGACGGCCTCACGGTGTGGAGCGGCCTCGCGTTCGACGGGGTCTGCGCGCGGGCCCTGCGCGCCCTGAAGGAACGGGGTCGCACGGATCTCGCCCGCGCCCTCGGTCCCGCCCTCCTCGAGGCGCTGCGCGCCGTGGTCGCCGGGGCGCCCGGCGGGGTCGTCGCCGTGGCCGTCCCGACCTCGGCGGCCGCCCTCCGCCGGCGCGGCTACCGCGTGCCGGAGCTCGTCGCACGCCGGGCGGGCGTCCGCACGGCGCGGCTGCTCGCCGTCGCCCGCGCGACGGGCGATCAGCGTGCGCTCGGCCGCGACGAGCGGGCACGCAACGTCGCCGGCAGCATGCGCGCCCGGCGCGGTGCCGCCGGCCTGGCCGTCGTGCTGATCGACGACGTCCTGACGACGGGCGCGACCCTCGCCGAGGCCCGGCGCGCGCTCGAGGCCGGGGGTGCCAGGGTGGTGGCCGCGGCGGTCGTCGCCGACACGCCGCTGCGGTCCTCGACGGCATGAATGCCCGCGTCCCGGGCGCGTCGGGCCGCGGTGAGCGAGGCCCTTTACACCACCTCGTCGAACGGGATCGGACAAAAGGGCGAACAGGGCGTGACACCGGGGCCGGGCCGGTCTACGGTAGGGCAACACAAGCCCCGGGCCGAGCCCGGGGGAACGCGACCGAGGTCCGCTCATCCGGACGTGGTGCCGGGGACCGTGCGGACCGAAAGGTCTCACCGGAAATAACGGGAGGCACGATGGAAACGAACATCTCGGGTGTCGGCGTCGGGATCACCGATCGATTCCGCTCCGTGGTCGAAGAGAAGAGCGCCCGCATCGCCGGACTCGCTCCGCGCGCACTCCGCCTTGAGGTCAAGGTCACGCATCAGTCCCATCGCAACGGTCGGATGGAGGACGACGTCGTCGAGCTGACCGTGATCGGAAAGGGCCCCGTCGTCCGGGCCGAGGCCTGCGCGGGCGACAAGTTCGCCGCCCTCGACATGGCCCTCGACAAGATCGCCGAGCAGCTGCGCCGCGCGAAGGACAAGCGCGTCACCGGCCGGCTCCACCCGCGAGGGGCTCACTACGAGAAGGGCTCCGGCGCGCTCGAGGGGATCGACGTGGAGCCCGCGGCGGCCGACGTCATCCATGCCGTCGCCACGGGGGAGGTCCCGATCGTCGCGGACGGCGAGGAGGAGGAGACGTACACCCCCGTCGTCATCCGCACGAAGACGTTCGAGCCCGAGTGGATGACGGTCGAGGAGGCCGTCGACCGCATGGAGCTCGTCGGGCACGACTTCTTCCTCTTCATCGACGCCCGCACCGACCACCCGAGTGTCGTCTACCGCCGCCGTGGCTGGGACTACGGCGTGATCTCGCTGACCGCCACGGCACCGCCCGAGGAGGCCGAGAAGCTCGCGTCGTAGTCGACGCGGCACGCGCAGCGAATGAGGCGAAGGGGCTCGGTCGGCGACCGGGCCCCTTCGTCGTGCCTGCGGCGAACTCAGTCGAAGAAGTCGCCCATGAGTCCGCCGAGCAGCAGGCCGCCCACCACGGGTCCGAGGATGTCGCCGCCTCCGCCGTAGCCCCGGCCGCGACGGCCGCCGCCCCAGCCGTCTCCGCCCCAGTCGTCTCCGCCCGGGCGGCCGGAGTCGATGTCGCGCTGCGCGGCCTGGAGGGCCTCGCCGGCGAGCTGCTGCACGCGGCGCGCGAGCGTGAGCGCCTGCTCGCGCGTGTCCTCGGGGACGACGAGCTCGTTCACCTCGGCGCGCAGCCGCTGGGCCTCGGCGAGGCGCGTGCGCGCGTCGGCGCCGATGTAGCCGCGGTGTCCGGCGATCACGCTGTTCGCGACCGCGATCGCGTGGTCGGCCGCGTCGACGGAATGACGCACCTGCTCGATCGACGGCAGCGGCCGCGCGGCCCGCAGGCGGGCCTTCTCGACCGCCGCGTCGAGCCCCGCGTTCGCCTCGCGCAGCGAGGCGAGGTCGGCGAACGGATCGCTCGGCGTCCCCGGCCCGGGGAGGGCCGCGAGCGCGGCCTCGAGGGTCGCCACCGCCGCGGTCACCTCGGCTGCGTGGGGCGCGCCCGCCTGCGTGAACGGGCGGGCGGCGACGATGTCCTGGCGCGAGTCGGCGACGACATCCGCGAGCGTCGACTGCGCGCGGAGCGCCTCGATCTCGAAGTCCTCGACGCCGTCCATGATCGTGCTCGCGCGGCGGACCGCCTCGGTGGCGGTCTCGAGGGCGAGGTTCGCCTCCTCGGGGCGGCGGGCCTCGCGCCGGCGGACCGAGACGTCGGCGCTGTGAAGCGCGAAGTCGAGCAGCTGCTCCGCTTCGTCCGGGTTCGCGGCGACCCGGTGCAGGGCGGCCTCGCTGTACCGGCCGGACAGGCGCGCGACGGTCTCGCGGGCGAGCGGCAGGCGCGAGCGCAGCCGTTCGACGTCGGCGCGGATCCCCTCGATGATCTGCGGGGCCTGGCGGGCGAGCGCGATCCTGTCGCGCAGCGCCTCGGTGCGCTCATCCAGCACGTCCTCGGCCCACTCGCACAGCTGCACGATCCGGGCGTTGCGCGTGCGGAGCTCCTCGGCCGTGTCGGGGATCTCGTCGTGGTTCAGCTGGTGCAGGTGGAACGCCTCGGCGAGGTGGGTCCGCACCGCCGCGAGCCCCTCGCGCAGGGGCACCGTCGTGCTCTCGCCGAGCTCGGCGACGGCGAACTCCAGCTCGTCCGACGTCGTGCGGATGCGCTCGTCGGCGGCGACGAGCGCCGCGCGGGCGCGCCGCGCGAGATCGTCGTCCTGCGCCTGCCGAGCCGCCTCTTCCTCGCGCCTGCGCTTGCCCCAGAATCCGGCCATGGCTCGATCCTACGGTCGGCGGGGCCCGCCTATCCCGCGGTGTTCGCCTTCAGCGTCGCCAGTTCGCGAGCGCGAGCCGGTCGAGGTCATCCTGACACTCCGGGGGCCGCGGGTCACGCGGCGGCGCGGGCCGGCCGCCCGCGTCGCGGGCGATCCGTCGAGAGGTCCAGGGCGAGGGCGTGATCCGGATGGGCGGCGAGCTCGGCCTCCGCGTGGTCGAGCCAGCGCGCCTCCGCCTCCGCGGCGAAGATCATCGCGTCGAGCACCAGCGACCGAGCGATCGCCTCCGGTGCTGCGGAGTCGGATCCCGTGCCGCGCGCCCGACGCAGCTCCTCGAGCCGGGCGACGGTGGCGCCCCGCTGGGTGCGGATCACCGCCGCCGCATCCACGCCGGGAAGGGTCGCGGCGAGCGACAGCTTCATCGCCAGTTCGTCGCGCGCCGCCTGGCTCCGGTCGACGCCCGTCGCCAGCCACGCGCGCACCTCCTGGCGCCCGGCGTCCGAGATCTCCCAGTAGACGTGGCCGTGCTCATCCGCCGCGCCGCGGGTCACGAGCCCGTCGCGCTCGAGCCGCTCGAGGGTGTTGTAGATCTGGCCGACGTTGAGGGCCCACGCACCGCCCGTGCGACGCTCGAACTCGGTGCGCAGCTGATACCCGTAGCACGGCGCCTGATCGAGGATCGCAAGCAGGCTCTGGCGGACGCTCATATCTCGGCTGGCTCCATTCGCTGTCGACCGCGCTCGGTCGCTCATGTTTTCCCGGTATATGCATACCCGGAAAACGCGGCGCGCAACGATCCGGTCGCGGCGCGTCCCGATGTCCGCGCGACACGCCGGGCGTGCGGGATCATCGCGAGCGTGAAGGGAATCGACGCGGCGGGGCAATACAACACGTGACCACAGACGCCGAGATCGTCCGGCTGTCGCTCGCGCGACCGCGCGAGTTCGCCGCGCTCTTCGACCGGCACGCGGCCTCCGTCGGGCATTACGCTCGCCGGCTGGTCGGCGCGGACGCAGGCGACGACGTGATGAGCGAGACGTTCCTCGTGGCGTTCCGCCGCCGCGCCGACTACGACTTCGACAGGGAATCGGCCCTGCCGTGGCTGCTTGGCATCGCCACCCGGCTCGCGCACCGTGCGCGCGCCGCCGAGGCGAAGCGGTGGCGGGCGCTGCAGGCCTCCGCCCGGGTCGCGGTGGAGACCGCGATCAGCGACATCGAGGCGGCCTCGGACCGGGCGGATGCCGCCTCGCGGCTGAAGCATCTGGTTCCCCACATCCGCCGGATGAGCGATGCCGACCGCGACACGCTGCTGCTGTACGCCTGGGGCGACCTGAGCACCGAGCAGATCGCCGATGCCCTCGGCGTTCCCGTCGGAACCGTGTGGTCGCGCATCAACCGGATGCGTCGCAAGCTCCGCCTCGAGCTTCCGACCGACACTTCAGAGGAGGGGGACGATGGACTCGCTCACATTCGTGCGTGACCTCGGCGACGATGCGCGCCGCCCCACGGCAGCCGAGCTCGCCGCCGCGCGCGCCCGCCTGATGGTGGAGATCGAACGCGAGAGCGCCGCCGCGCCGGTCGCGATCGGATCCCGCTCCGGTCGCCACACGGCCCGCGACTCACGCCGGGGCGACGCGCTCGCCCCGGTCACTCCTCTCGAGCGCCAGACCTCCCGTGGACGCCGCATCGGCGCGATCGCGCTCGCCGCGGCCGTCACGGTCGGCGTCGCCGCGGCCGCGATCGGCGGCGTCACGCTGCTGCGCGAGCTCGCCCCCGACGACCGCGTCGCCGGCCCGACGCCGACGCCGACCGCCGACCCCACAACCGCACCGCCCGTCCTTCCCGATCCGTCCGACCGCGCGGCATGGATCATCACCGAGGACGGCACGGGGCCGTTCACGGTCGGGATGCCGTGGAGCGACGCGGTCGCGGCGGGCGCCGGGTTCGGCTGGGACATGTCGGCCGCACAGGGCGAGAACTGCGTCCCGTGGTTCGGCTCGCCCGCGGGCGAGGGGCCGGCCCTGAACGTCTACGGCTCGGAGGGCACGGTGTTCGCCATCACGGTCAGCCCCTACGTCGACGACGCGGGCCGGCTGGATCCCGCGGACGCGGATCTCGGCCCGCGCACCGCGGGCGGCGTCAGTCCCTACGACACGATCGACGACGTCCGCGCGGCCCACCCGCAGGTCGTGGATTCCGAGGTGACCCAGGGCTCCAGCGCCTACGCGACGCTCGATGCGGACGGAGCGGGGTCGATGATCCACTTCGGCTACCGGGCCAGCGCCCCCGACCAGGTGTTCGCCGTGGGCGACCTCGAGACCATCCAGATCAACGCCTTCGGGCAGCCGATCATCGAACTCGAGGGCTGCATGCGCGGCGCGGGTGAGGGCGGCGAAGGCGAAGGGGAGGCCGAGGTCCCGGGGGCGTACGACCTCGACGACGTCTCGACCTGGACGCTCACGCCCGACGGTGCGGGGCCGCTGCGGCTCGGCGCCGACGTCCACCAGGTCGCCGCCCTCGTCGGTCGCGAGGCGACCGTGTCGGAGGGCTGCACCGGCTTCCTGCTCGACAGCGGGGGAACCTGGCTCGTGACCGCGGATGACGCCGGGTTGGTGACAGCCATCCAGTACTCCGACCCGATGGACGGAAGCGCCGTGGAGCCGGGGGCGCTGCCACGCACCGCGGAGGGGATCTCGCTCGACAGCACGAGAGCGGAGGTGGAGGCGATCCACGGCGCTCCGTCCGACCAATGGCGCCACGAGACGCTCGCCTGGCGCCTGAGCGACGGTGCGACCCACCTCGCGGTCACGCTCGACGGGGTCGACGGCACGGTGGCGAAGGCGTTCATCCACGCGGGCGAGCAGTGGAACGCGCCCCCGTGCTCCGACTGACCCCAGCGGCGCGTGTCGATCGCACCCGCTCAGCCGCGGCATAGGTCACGGGCGGATAACATGAGTCCGTATGCCCTTCGCCGGACGGCGACGGGGAGCACGGCACCGTCGCTCGATCAGAGCGGGGCCGAGAACGAGGAGACATCACGTGGCCAATCCCTTCGAGAAGCTGCTTCGCGCCGGCGAGGGTCGCACCCGCCGGAGGCTCCAGCAGGTCGTCGCCGCCGTCGGCGCGCTCGAGGAGGACTACACGCAGCTCACCGACGAGGAGCTGCGGGGCGAGACCGCCGAGCTGCGGCAGCGCTACGAGGCGGGCGAGACGCTCGACCACCTGATGCCCGAGGCGTTCGCGGCCGTCCGCGAGGCGGCGAAGCGCACCCTGGGCATGCGCCCCTACGACGTGCAGGTGATGGGTGGCGCGGCGCTGCACCTCGGCAACATCGCCGAGATGAAGACCGGTGAGGGAAAGACCCTCGTCGCGGCCATGCCCGCGTACCTCAACGCCATCGCCGGCAAGGGCGTGCACGTCGTCACGACGAACGACTTCCTTGCGTCGTACCAGGCCGAGCTGATCGGCCGCATCCACCGCGCGCTGGGAATGACCACCGGCACCATCGTGTCGGGTCAGACCCCGGCCGTGCGGCGGGAGCAGTACGCGGCGGACATCACGTACGGCACGAACAACGAGTTCGGCTTCGACTACCTGCGCGACAACATGGCCTGGCGCAAGGAGGACCTCGTCCAGCGCGGTCACTTCTTCGTGATCGTCGACGAGGTCGACTCGATCCTGATCGACGAGGCGCGCACCCCGCTCATCATCTCGGGCCCGTCGTCGGGTGAGGCGAACCGCTGGTTCGTCGAGTTCGCGAAGGTCGCGCGGACCCTCGAGGAGGGCGTCGACTACGAGGTCGACATCAAGAAGCGCACGGTCGGCGTGCTGGAGGCCGGCATCGAGAAGGTCGAGGACTACCTCGGCATCGACAACCTGTACGAGTCGGCGAACACGCCCCTGATCTCGTTCCTGAACAACTCGCTCAAGGCGATCGCCCTGTTCAAGCGCGACACCGACTACGTCGTCATGAACGACGAGGTGATGATCGTCGACGAGCACACCGGCCGCATCCTCGTCGGTCGTCGCTACAACGAGGGCATCCACCAGGCGATCGAGGCGAAGGAGGGCGTCCCGGTCAAGGCCGAGAACCAGACGCTCGCCACGGTCACGCTGCAGAACTACTTCCGCCTGTACGACAAGATCTCTGGCATGACGGGCACGGCCGAGACCGAGGCCGGCGAGTTCATGTCGACGTACCAGCTGGGCGTCATCTCGATCCCGACCAACAAGCCGATGGTCCGCACGGATCAGCGGGATCTCGTCTACCGCAACGAGAAGGGCAAGTTCACCCAGGTCGTCGAGGACATCGCCGAGCGCCACGAGAAGGGCCAGCCCGTCCTCGTCGGCACCGTCAGCGTCGAGAAGAGCGAGTACCTGTCGCGCCTGCTCGCGAAGAAGGGCATCAAGCACGAGGTCCTCAACGCGAAGAACCACGCGCGCGAGGCCGAGATCGTCGCGCGCGCGGGCAAGCTCGGGGCCGTCACCGTCGCCACGAACATGGCCGGTCGAGGCACCGACATCATGCTCGGTGGAAACGCCGAGTTCCTCGCCGTGCAGGAGATGAAGGCCAAGGGCCTCGACCCGGCGGCGACGGAGCCGGAGGAGTACGACGCCGAGTGGAACGTCGTGTTCGACCGCGTCAAGGCGGAGGTCGCCGAGGAGGCGGCGAAGGTCGTCGAGGTCGGCGGTCTGTACGTGCTCGGCACCGAGCGCCACGAATCGCGCCGCATCGACAACCAGCTGCGCGGTCGCGCCGGCCGTCAGGGAGACCCCGGCGAGAGCCGCTTCTACCTGTCGCTCGAGGACGACCTGATGCGCCGCTTCCAGTCGGGCGCGGCCGATGCGCTGCTGTCGCGCACGGACCTGCCCGACGACGTCGCGATCGAGTCGCGCCTGGTGTCGAACCTGATCAAGAACGCCCAGGCCGCGATCGAGGGCCGCAACGCCGAGGCGCGCAAGAACGTCCTGAAGTACGACGACGTCCTCAACCGCCAGCGCGAGGCGATCTACTCCGACCGCCGCCACATCCTCGAGGGCGACGACATCGCGGATCGCGTGCAGCACTTCATCGAGGACGCCATCACGGCCGTCATCGACGAGCACACCGCGGGCGGCCACAACGAGAGCTGGGACTTCGACGCGCTGTGGAGCGAGCTGAAGACCCTCTACCCGGTCGGCGTGACGATCGACGAGGTCGTCGCCGAGGCCGGCGGACGCAAGGGCGGCATCACGGCCGAGGCGCTGAAGCGCGAGCTGCTCAGCGACGCCAAGATCGCCTACCAGAAGCGCGAAGAGGCCCTCGGCACGGCCGCCGTGCGCGAGCTCGAGCGCCGCGTTGTGCTGCAGGTGCTCGACCGCCGCTGGCGCGACCACCTCTACGAGATGGACTACCTGAAGGACGGCATCGGCCTGCGCGCGATGGCGCAGCGCGACCCGCTCATCGAGTACCAGCGCGAGGGCTACTCGATGTTCCAGACGATGATGGGCCAGATCAAGGAGGAGGCCGTCGGCTACCTCTTCAACCTCGAGGTGCAGGTGCGCCGCGTGGGAGAGGGCGAGGGAGCGCAGCCCGAGGTCGAGGCGAAGGGGCTCTCGGAGCACCCGGCCGACCAGCAGCTCGAGTACTCGGCGCCCAACGATGCCGGCGAGGTCGAGGTGCGCAACGACCGCGGCCAGGTCAACAAGGCCGCCACGGATCGCGTGCGCCGCACGCAGACGCAGGCCACCTCCCCGCAGGCAGGCCCCGGCGCGAGCGCCTTCGGCCAGGCCGCGGACGCCGCCGCCCAGGAGGCCCCGCAGAACCGCGAGCAGCGCCGCGCCGCGAAGAAGCGCTGAGCAGTCGTCACGGGCCCACCGGTCCACGCGAACGCGCGTGGACCGGTGGGCCCCGGCATATCCTGGGGCGATGAGCACCCCCGTCCCGATCAGCGCTCAGCCCGGTGGAAGCCGGCTCCGCACGCTGCGTCACTCCTCGAAGCTGAACAACGTCCTCTACGAGATCCGGGGCGCCGCACTGGAGGAGGCCGCCCGGCTCGAGGCCGCGGGGCACACGGTGCTCAAGCTCAACACCGGCAACCCGGCGGTGTTCGGCTTCGAGGCCCCGTATCAGATCGTGCGCGACATGATCGCGTCGATCCCGACCGCGCACGGCTACAGCGAGAGCCGCGGCATCCTGTCCGCGCGTCGCGCGATCGTGAGCCGCTACGAGGAGACCCCGGGCTTCCCGCACGTCGACCCCGAGAACGTCTACCTCGGCAACGGCGTCTCCGAGCTCATCACGATGACGATGCAGGCCCTGCTCGACGAGGGGGACGAGGTGCTGATCCCGGCGCCCGACTACCCGCTCTGGACGGCCATGACGAGCCTCGCGGGCGGCACCCCCGTTCACTACCTGTGCGACGAGCAGAACGACTGGCAGCCGGATCTCGAGGACATCCGGTCGAAGGTGACCGAGCGCACCAAGGCGATCGTCATCATCAACCCGAACAACCCCACCGGCGCGGTGTACTCGCGTCAGGTGCTCGAGGGCATCGCCGAGATCGCCCGCGAGCACTCGCTTCTGCTGCTGAGCGACGAGATCTACGACCGCATCCTGTTCGACGACGCACAGCACATCCCGACCGCCTCGGTCGCGCCCGACCTGCTGTGCCTGACCTTCAACGGGCTGTCGAAGACCTATCGCGTCGCCGGCTATCGCTCGGGATGGCTCGTGATCACGGGGCCGCAGGACCACGCGAAGGGCTTCCTCGAGGGGATCACGCTGCTCGCGTCGACGCGCCTGTGCCCGAACGTTCCCGCCCAGCATGCGGTGCTGGCCGCACTCACGGGGGTCCAGACGATCGACGCGCTGGTCGCCCCGGCCGGGCGCCTGCTCGAGCAGCGGGACGTCGCCTGGCAGAAGCTCGAGGAGATCCCCGGGGTCTCGTGCGTCAAGCCGCGAGGGGCGCTGTACGCGTTCCCGCGGCTGGACCCGGAGGTGCACGAGATCCGGGATGACGCGAAGCTCGTCTACGACCTGCTGGTGGCCGAGCGCATCCTGCTGGTGCAGGGCACGGGCTTCAACTGGGCGACGCCCGACCATCTGCGCATCGTCACGCTGCCGGAGGCCCGGGTGCTGAGCGAGGCCATCGAGCGCCTCGGCAACTTCCTGAGCTCTTATAAGCAGTAGTGCATGGAAGCGTGATCGTTCGATCGCGCCGACGCTTCGCGCCGGCACTCCGAACGATGCGCTGTCGCTCCGCTCCATCGGTGACGGCCGTCGCGTTCCAGAGATGGTCGGCGGTCGCTCCGCTCCACGCTCGCTTCGCTCGCACGCCTTGAGGCCGTGGTCGTTCCGTCAAGCGACCAATCGCCACGCGCGAATGCCATGCGCCCCATGTGCGAGCGAAGCGAGCGTGCCGCGGATGCGGCCCACCAGTGCGCCCGGATGGAGCGTCAGCGACAGCCAATCGAGCGCGAGTGCCGGCGCGGAGCGTCGGCCGAGCGATCGATCCGCGCGCGGCCAAGAAAGGCTGCGCGATCGAGAACGCGACCATGCACTACTGATTAAAGGATCGACAGGCTCGTCGCGCGCCAGCGGCTGTCCATGCCCTCCAGTCGCATGGCGACCGCCCGGGTGCGCTGTGTCGTCTCGACGATCACGACGGCCTCGATGACGCCGTCGGCGGGAGCCGAGTGCCGGATGGAGCGGATCGCGTAGACGGGGCGCATCACCGCCTGCCGCTTCGCGCTGCGGGCGCGCACGGCCATCCCGGCGCGCGTGACGAGAGAGCGGTATGGCTCGTCGGTGAGCCAGCGCGCGAGCTGCTCGGGCTCGCGCACTCCGGCGAGGACCTCGAGCACGCCGCGCGTGAGGGCGGTCAGCAGCGGCTCGGGGTCGGGCAGGTTCCCGCTCGAGGTGCGCTGCGGGGCGAAGTGCTCCTCGACGTCGGCGAGCTTGCGCAGCGGCCGCGGGGCGGCTCCGGGCGCGTGGGGCGGCGGCGCGGCGGACGGAAGTGGCTGGGACATCGAGACCCCCGGTTTCTCGGTCGGCGGGACGAGTCGCCAGTCCAGCACCGGCCGCGGCGGCCCTCGGAGGCGGCACCTATGTCCGTGGACACATCTCGCGCCGGCTCGGCCTGTGGACAGGCCCGGCGGAGGCGGGAGCGGTTGCCCTACGCTCGGCCCGTGCGATGGGACCGCTTCTTCGACGATCTGGAGGATCAGCTCGCCGCCGAGTGGGAGGCCGAGCGTGCGGCCCTCGAGTCGGAGGCCGAGCGGCTGCGCCTCGCCCGCGTCGACCTGCGCGCCCGGCTGACCGGGCTCGCCCGAGAGGCCGAGGCGCCCGTCACGCTCGAGCTCGCCGACGGCCTGTCCGCCGTCGTGCGGATCGCGGCAGTCGGCGCCGACTGGGTCGCCGCTCCCGAGAGCGACGGCGCCCGGCGCCTCCTGCTCGCGCCTATCGCGTCGATCCGCGGGATCCACGCGGCGCATGGCGACCTGCTGCGCAGCGCCAGGCCGGCCACGCACACCGACAGGCTGGCGGAGCGCGTCACCTTCGCCCTCGCGATGCGCGACCTCGCCCGCCGCCGCGTGGGCGTGGCGCTGGGGCTGAGCGGGACGGGCCCCGAGTCGTCCGGCCGGGTTCTGACCGGCACCGTCGATCGCGTCGGAGCCGATCACCTCGACCTCGCGCTGCACGACGCCGGTTCGCCGCGCCGCGCGGGCGAGGTGCAGTCGTACCGGATGCTGCCCCTCGCGGCGATCGCGTGGGTCAGGATCGACGCAGCGGCCGGCGTCCCCGTCGTCTGAACGGGGCGGCGGAGGACCGTGGCGTCAGCTGCGCCGCCCCCACAGCTCGGGGAAGCTCGCGGCGTTCGACTGCCGCCACAGGGCCATGCGGCGCGCCTCCTCCGCCTGGGCGTCGAGATACTCGGCGACGCTCGCGTGCTCGATTCGCCACCGCGTCGGCGAGCCGACGCGCATGCCGCGAAGGTGGCCCTCCTGCACGAGCTCGACGACCTCGTCGACGCCGATGCCCAGCAGTTCGGCGACCTGCGCCGGCGGCACGAGACGGCGTGCCTGATGCTCGACCATGCCCCCATTATGTGTGCCCGGGTACCGAGACGGGCGGCGGATCTCCCGCCTGTGGAGAACCGCCGAGGCCGACCGCCGCGATTTGCCACTATTCCTGCATGAGCACCATGACGGCCGCCCAGGGCGGCACCGGGCGCGCGACGCCGCCGCAGCAGCGCCCCGCGCGGCGCCGGTTCTGGGCGGACGCCCGCTTCGTGATCGGGCTCGTCCTCGTCGCCGTGTCGATCGCAGGGGTCTGGTTCGTCGTGGGAGCCGCACGCCAGACGGTGCCGGTCCTCGCGGCCTCGGGCACGCTCGTCCCCGGCCAGACGATCACCGCGGCCGATGTCGCCGTCGTCGAGGTGGCCCTCGGGCAGTCGGGTGGGTCGTACCTCGCCCCGGATGCGCTCGGCGAGGGCCTCGTCGCGCTGCGCACGATCGGCGCCGGCGAACTGCTGCCGACCGCCGCGACCGGTGCGGCCGAGGTCAGCGACCGCACCTCGGTCGTCGTGCGCAGCTCGGTCGACGTGCCGGCGGGCGTGGACCGCGGGGCGCTTGTCGAGCTGTGGGAGACGCCGCCCGCCGAGCAGCCCGGCACCTTCGGCGCCCCGCGGATCCTGGTCGCCGACGCCGTCGTGGCGCGCGTCACACGAGACGACGGGGTGATGGCCGCCGGGGGAGCGGCCCTGGAGCTTGTGATCGACAGGACCCGCGTCTCCGACGTGCTGGCCGCGATCGCGGCGGGCTCCGTGCTGTCGGCGGTGCCGACCGCGGGCGGGGGCTCGGCGGCGCTGCCGGCTCCCGTGGCCACGGACCAGCCGATGGATGACGCCGTCGGCCCGTCGGCGCCGCCGGCCGAGGAGGACGGCGAGTGATCGCGATCGTCGCGGCCGCCGCGGCGGACGCCGAGCGCATCGCGGAGGATCTCCGCGACGAGGGCGCCACGGTGCTCGAGACGGTCGATCCGGCGATCCTGTCCGAGGGGGATCCGGGCGGGGCGACGAGCCTGCGCGACGCCGACACCCTGGTCCTCGCCGGCGCGGGCAGCCTGACCGCCGCCCTCGTCGCCGAATGCGACCGGCTGGGGGTGCGCATCCTGCTGCTCGTGGATCGCGAGGCCGACGTGCGGGCCGCGCGTGCCTTCGGGCTCGCCGAGCCGCTGCCGCCCGACGCCCCCGCGTGGCGCATCGTGGCGGCGGCGCGCGGAGCCGGCATCGAGGTGGCGCCGGAGGTTCCCGCGCAGGGCCGTGTCCTCGTCGTGTGGGGCCCGGAGGGCGCCCCGGGCCGCACGACGCTCGCGATCGAGCTCGCCCTCGAGCACGCGCGTCTCGGAGCCCACGTCGCGCTGCTGGATGCCGACAGCCACGCGCCCTCCATCGCGATCGCGGTCGGCCTCGCCGACGAGAGCCCGGGGCTCGCGGCCGCCTGCCGGCAGGCGGAGTTCGGGCTGCTCGATGCCGGCGAGCTGCTGCGGGTCAGCGTTCCCCTCGCCGACGCGGACGGCCGTGTCGACGTCCTGACGGGGATCAACCGGGTCTCGCGCTGGCCAGAGCTGTCCGGCCCGCGCATGACGGCCGCGCTCGCGGTGATCCGCGAGTGGGCGGACGTCGTGATCGTGGATGTGAGCGCGTCGCTGGAGGCGGACGAGGAGATCGTCAGCGACCTCGACGGACCGCGGCGCAACGCGGCGACGCTCGCCGCGCTGGTGGCGGCGGACCAGATCGTCGCCGTGGCGGCCGCCGACCCGGTGGGCCTCGCGCGGCTTGTGCGCGGCTACGCGGAACTGCGTCGGATCGTCGGCGCCACACCCGTGCGCGTCGTCGTGAACCGGTTGCGCTCCGGACCGCTGGGGCTCGATCCGCGCGGACAGGTGAGGAGGGCGCTCGAGCGGTTCTCCGGCGTGACCGACGTGTCGTTCGTGCCCGACGACCGCAGGGCCGCCGATGCGGCGCTGCTCGCCGCGCGCCCCGTCGGGGAGGTATCGCCGCGCTCGGCGCTCGCCCAGGCGGTGCGGCGCCTCGCGGCCGAGCTCCAGCCCCGCCACACCCGGCGTTCGGGGCAGGAGGTCGCCACGCGCGCGAGGGGCGGCATCCGCCGCCGGATCGGCGTCACCGGCGTCACACGGCGGGGAGCGGAGATCGTCGACCCATAAGCTTGATCCGTGTCGACACTCAGTGATCTCGCCTTCGCCCAGGGAATCGCGAGCGAGGCGGATGTCGAGTGGCTGCACCGTGTCGCCGGAGACGGGCAGCTCCTCGCCGATCTGGCGTTCGCGGACATCGTGATGTGGATCCCCACGTCGGATGACTCCTTCGTCGCCGTCGCCCACACCCGGCCGGGAAGCGCCGCCACCCTGTTCTACCGCGACATCGTGGGCGAGCGGATCCGCCCGCAGTGGCAGGCGCAGGTGCGCGACGCCTTCTCGTCGGCGAGCATCATCGACTCCTCCAGCCCCGAGTGGTTCGAGGAGACCCCGACGCGCGTGCGCGCCGTGCCGATCGTGCGTCGCGGTGACGGCGGGCCGAACGTCATGGGCGTCCTGACGCGCCACACGAACCTCGGCGACGTCCGGGCTCCCTCGCGTCAGCAGATCACGTTCAACGACTGCGCCGACGACATCTTCCGCATGGTCGCCACGGGCGACTTCCCCGACCTGTCCGCGCCCACCGGGCCGCGCCGCGGCGCGCCGCGCGCGGCCGACGGCCTCATCCGGCTCGACGTCGACGGCATCGTGACCTTCGCGAGCCCCAACGCGCTGTCGGCGTTCAACCGCGTCGGCTTCGCCGACGAGCTCGAGGGCGAGTCGCTCGCCGAGGTGACGAGCCGCATCCTTCCCGCCTCGCGCGACACCGACGAGTCGCTGCCCGTGGTCGTGACCGGTCGTGCGCCGTGGCGCACCGACATCGAGGCGCGCGGCGTGACCGTGTCGCTGCGCGCGATCCCGCTGCGCGACCACGGAAACCGCACCGGCGCGATCGTGCTGTGCCGCGACGTCACGGAGCTTCGTCACCAGGAGCAGGAGCTGCTGACGAAGGATGCGACCATCCGCGAGATCCATCACCGGGTGAAGAACAATCTGCAGACCGTCGCCTCGCTGCTGCGCATCCAGGCGCGACGCACGAAGTCGGAGGAGGCCCGCGAGTCGCTGACGCAGGCGATGCAGCGCGTCGCGGCGATCGCCGTCGTGCACGACACCCTGTCCGAGGGCCTGTCGCAGAACGTCGACTTCGATCAGGTGTTCGACCGCGTGCTGCGGCTGGTGGCCGAGGTCGCCGCGGCGCCGAACACGCTCGCGCACACCCACTCGATCGGAAAGTTCGGCGTGCTGCCGAGCGAGTACGCCACGCCTCTCGCGCTGGCGCTGACCGAGCTCGTCACGAACGCGGTCGAGCACGGCCTCAAGGGTCTCGAGGGCAAGGTCGAGATCATCGCCGAGCGCGACGAGGAGAAGCTGCTCGTCCGGGTGCGCGACTCCGGCAGCGGCCTGCCCGAGGGGACCGTCGGACGCGGCCTCGGCACGCAGATCGTCCGCACGCTCATCCAGGGCGAGCTCAGCGGATCCATCGAATGGCGCACGCTCGGCGGCGAGGAGCCGCACGCGGGCGGCGAGATCGAGAAGGGCACCGAGGTCGTCATCGAGATCCCGCTCAAGTGGATCTGAGCTGACCGCAGACGCCGGAAAGGGCGCCTTCCCCGCGGGGAAGGCGCCCTTTCCAGTGCTGTGTGACTGCGGGTGTGATGCGGAAGTTCAGCCGGCGCGGCGAGCGCGGGCGGCGCGACGCTTCAGGGCGCGGCGCTCGTCCTCGCTGAGGCCACCCCACACGCCCGAGTCCTGACCGGTCTCGAGGGCGTACTGCAGGCAGACCTCGGTGACGGTGCAGCGCGCGCACACGGACTTGGCCTTCTCGATCTGGTCGACCGCCGGGCCGGTGTTGCCGACCGGGAAGAAGAGTTCCGGGTCGACTGTCAGGCAGGCCGCCTTGTCGCGCCAATCCATGCTGATGCTCCTCGCAATGTGGTGGGATTCGAGCGAGCGCATCCGCGCCCGGATTCGAGGGTGGAGAAACGCATCCATTCGGGTCGGATACGCTGGTCATGGTGTGGGACTGAACGCCCACCACCCACCACGTTGTGGGAAACATGCCGTTAACAATGGTCGTACAGCCGGGGCCTGAAATCAAGGGTCAATATCCCGTCACGCCTCGGAATCGGCTGTATGCCCGTCGTCCGAGGAGAGTCCGGATGCCCCGCAGGATCGCGCGCATCGCGGCCGCGCTGCTCGCCCTGGAAGCCCTCGGCATCCTGGCGCTCGCGGCCTGGCAGGTCGTCGCCCTCACCGGGGCCGACACGACCGATCCCGTCAGTGCCGTCGCGCTCATCGTGCTGACCGTCGTCGGCGCGGCGGCCGTCGGCGCGTTCGCCGCAGCGGTGTGGGCGGGCAGGTCCTGGGGCCGCTCGGGTGGCATCGTGACGCAGCTGCTGCTCCTCGCCGTCGCGTTTGGCGCGATCACCGGCGATTACCCGCACCTCGGCATCGCGCTCGCGCTCGCCGTTCCCGCGCTCGGAGGCCTCGTCCTGCTGTTCCTCGCCGCGCGCGAGGCGCACGCGGCGGAGGGAACGCCGACGCCCGAGGGTTGACTCAGGCCCGTGGGGCCGGGGTCGGCAGCGTGTCGGGCTCGCCCGCGACGCGCCGGCCGAGCATGGCGGCCCCGGCCACCGCGGCGGGCATGACGGCGATCGCGGCGAACGGCACGAGGAAGCACACGTGCACGGCGACGCCGAAGCCGAGCACGCGCGCCCGGTTCGCCCGCAGGAGCGCCGCGCGCTGCGCGCCCCCGAGGCCGCGGGCGGTGAGCCCACGGGAGGAGAGCTCGTCGGCGATGACCCTGCCGTTCAGCAGCGCGCCGACGACCGCGCCCGCTGCGGCGCCGGCGACGGGGATGAGCGCGATGAGGCCCGCGCACAACGCCGAGAGCAGGCCCTTGCCGAAGAGTCCGAGCGCATCGCCGATCGAGCGGCCGATGCTGTACGGCACGTCGGGCACGGTGCCGCCGAGCTCGCGCTCGACCGAGCGCCAGATGCGGTCGTAGAAGGGCTCGCCGACGAGCAGCGTCAGCGCGGTGAAGGTCACGATCGCCAGGATGATCGCGCCGCCCATGACCGCGAGCCCCAGCACCCAACGCAGCAGATCGGCCCACACGGGCTGCCAGCCGTCGGCGAACGGCGTCAGCCACTCGAGCAGGCCGGGGAGGCCGAACCCGAGCCCCACGAGCGCGCCGACGAGCACGAGCCCGACGATCGCGGCCGGGATGAGGCCCGCGGCCATCACGCCCGGATGGTGGCGCCACCATCCGAAGCCCCGGAACAGCGTCCGCACTCCCTGCCAGAACTCACGCACGCGTCAAGGATAGGCGGGCCCGGGATCGCCGACCGTGGGGGCTCCTCGGGATCCCGCTGACGCCTCGGGAATAGGTCGCCGGGTCCCGCGTTGAAGTTGACACAAGTTCGCTCAAGTTCGAAACTTGACACGACGGGACGCAAGTTCTGCGATCCCTTGCAGAGGAGATCCGAATGCCCGACTTCCCTTCCACCGACGACTTCTTCGGCCAGGGCGGCGCCAACGCGTTCGACGAGTTCCTCGCCCGCTACCTGCAGGGCGAGCGCGCTCGCGCGGCGCGGTCGGTCGATCTGAGCCGGTACCTCAGCGCGCGCACGCAGGAGCTGCTGCAGCGCGCCGGACGCTACGCGCTGGGTCGCGGTCAGCACGAGCTCGACGCCCTTCACGTGCTGCGCGTGCTGACGGACGACAAGACGGTCGCCCAGGCGATCTCGCGCGTCGGCGCCGATGGCGCCGCCGTCGCCACGGCCGCCGAGCAGCGCCTGCCGAAGGCCGGCGCGGCCGCCGATGTCGACGCCGCGGTCGTGACGCCCGCCGTGCAGCGCGCCCTCTTCCACGCGTTCCAGGTCGCCCGTGCGTCGGGTTCGACGTACATCGACCCCGAGCACGTGTTCTTCGCGCTTGTGCTCGCGCAGGACACCCCCGCCGGGCAGATCCTGTCGTCCGCCGGGATCACGGCCGAGGCGCTCACGCAGGGGATCCGCGAGACCGTCACCCCGGATGCCGCGGATGCCCCGGGCGAGGACGATGCGCCCCGCCAGGGCGGCATGCTCGCCACCTACGGCACCGACCTCACCCAGCGGGCGCGCGACGGCCTGCTCGATCCGGTGATCGGCCGCGCCTCCGAGATCGAGCAGACAATCGAGATCCTGTCGCGCCGCACGAAGAACAACCCTGTCCTCATCGGCGAGGCCGGCGTCGGCAAGACCGCCGTCGTCGAGGGCCTCGCACGCGCGATCGTCGCGGGCCAGGTGCCCGAGCAGCTGCGCGACAAGAGCGTCATCTCGCTGGATCTCGCCGCGATGCTCGCGGGCACGCGCTACCGCGGCGACTTCGAGGAGCGCCTCACCAAGACGGTCGAGGAGGTCGCCGAGCGCAAGGACGAGGTCATCCTGTTCGTCGACGAGATCCACACGGTCGTCGGTGCGGGCGGCGGCGGCGAGGGCGCCATGGACGCGGGCAACATCCTGAAGCCCCGCCTTGCCCGCGGCGAGCTCCACCTCATCGGGGCCACGACGCTCAAGGAGTACCGCACCATCGAGAAGGATGCGGCGCTCGAGCGCCGCTTCCAGCCGGTGCGCGTGGGCGAGCCGTCAGTGACCGACGCGATCGAGATCCTGCGCGGGCTGCGCTCGGCGTACGAGGAGCACCACCGCGTGACCTACACCGACGAGGCGCTGAAGGCCGCCGTCGAGCTGAGCGACCGGTACCTCACCGAGCGTGTGCTGCCGGACAAGGCGATCGACCTCATCGACCAGGCAGGTGCGCGCCTGCGGCTGCGCCTCGGGGCACCCGTCGATGTCAGCGCCCTCATGGAGCGGCTCGGCACGCTCGAGGCCGAGAAGAACGCCGCGGTCGCGGCCGAGCGCTACGAGGAGGCGTCGCGCCTGCGCGACGAGATCGCCGACGTCCAGCGCCGGATCGACGAGGCGGCGACGACCGGATCCGCCGAGCCCGCCGTCGTGGACGAGCCGGAGATCGCGGCCGTCGTGAGCCGCGCCACCGGCATCCCGGTCGCGCGCCTGACCGAGAGCGAGCGCGAGCGCCTGGCGACGCTCGAGGACGAGCTCCACGGTCGGGTGATCGGCCAGGACGACGCCGTGGCCGCGGTCGCGAAGGCGGTCCGCCGCAGCCGCACCGGCATGGGCGACGCACGCCGTCCCGTCGGCTCGTTCCTGTTCCTCGGACCGACCGGCGTGGGAAAGACCGAGCTCGCCAAGGCCCTGGCGTCGAGCCTGTTCGACGACGAGGGCGCGATCGTCCGCTTCGACATGAGCGAGTTCGGCGAGCGGCACACCGTGGCGCGCCTGGTCGGTGCCCCTCCCGGATACGTCGGCTACGACGAGGCGGGACAGCTGACCGAGCGCGTGCGTCGCAACCCCTACTCGATCGTGCTGTTCGACGAGATCGAGAAGGCTCACCCCGACGTGTTCAACCTGCTGCTGCAGGTGCTGGATGACGGCCGCCTGACCGACGGGCAGGGACGCACCGTCGACTTCCGCAACACGGTGATCGTGATGACCTCCAACCTCGGGTCGGAGTTCCTCGCCTCGCGGGCGGGGGCGATCGGATTCACGACCGGCGGTCGCGAGTACGACGACGAGGACCTGCGGGCCCGCGTGATGGGGCGCCTGCGCGAGTCGATGCGTCCCGAGTTCCTGAACCGGATCGACGAGATCGTGCTGTTCCGCAAGCTCGAGAAGCCGCAGCTGCGCGAGATCGTCGAGCTGATGCTCGGCGCGACCCGCGGCCGCCTCGCCGCGCGCGAGGTGTCGCTCGAGGTCACGCCGGCCGCGATCGACCTGCTCGCCGAGCGCGGCTACGAGCCGGAGTACGGCGCGCGCCCGCTGCGCCGGCTGATCCAGCGCGAGCTCGACGACCGGATCGCCGACCTGTTCGTCACGGGCGCGCTCGTGGACGGCGGCACCGTGCGGGTCGATGTGCGCGACGGCGAGCTGGCCGTCGAGGCGGTCGCGCTCGCCGCGGCCGCGTAGATGGGATCGGCGCCTCCGGGCGGCATCACCCCCTCGGGTGATGCCGCCCGCGGCGTATCCGGGCCAGACTGTCGGGGTGACGACGGTTCCGGATGCGCCCGCCCCGCGCGTCCTCGCCTGGATCGAGGGGCGCGGCGTGGTGGTGTGGGCGGCGGCGCTCGCCGTCGTGATGCTGCCGCTCACGGTCGTCGCCCTCGTGCAGCTTCCCGATCCGCCGCTGCCGGGTGCCGCGATCGGCTGGATCCTCGCGCTGTGCACCCTGCTGCACGCCGCATCCTTCGTCGCGCGGCGCGTTCCCGTCGTCGCGTTCGGGATCGGGTCGGCGGCGATGCTGGGGCTCGCGCTGACGACCGTGGCCGGGTCGTCCACGGCAGGTCTCATGCCCTCGGCCGCGGCCTACCTGCTGCTCGTGTGGCAGGTGGCGGCGACGCAGCCGCGCCGGCTGAGCCGCGCGGCGCTCGCGGTGGGGCTGGTGGGAGCGGCGGTCATGACCGCGGTCGACGCGCTGTCGCAGCGCGCGGGGGATCCCTTCGCGATCGCCGGCGAGTTCGTCGCGCTCGGCGGTATCGTCACCGCCGCGTGGGCGCTCGGCGCGCTCGCACGTCAGCGCCGCGCGGCAGCCGACCTCGCCGCGGCGGAGCGCGTGCGCCGGGCGATCGCCGACGAGCGGGCACGCATCGGCCGCGATCTCCACGACGTCGTCTCGCACGGGCTGACCGTGATGATCGCGCAGGCGGAGGCCGCCCGCATGCTCGTGGATGAGCCGCGCGCGGGGGAGGCGATCGACCGCGTCGCCGAGACGGGGCGCACCGCGATGCGCGGCCTGCGCGGGATGCTGCGCGTGCTGGGGGAGGAGACGGCCGCGCCGCTCGCCCCCGCGCCGTCTGTCGAGGCACTGGGCGAGCTCATCGCGGCGGCCTCCTCGCCCGAGCGGCGCACCGACCTTGTTCAGCGCGGCACACCCAGGCCGCTCGCGCCCGATGCCGAGCTTGCCCTCTACCGCGCCGTGCAGGAGGCCCTCACGAACGCGCTGCGGCACGTCCGCCCGCCCATGTCCGCGACCGTCGAGCTCGAGTGGGGCGCGGACACCGTGGTCGCTGTCGTCGCCGACGACGGCGGTGCGGGGCACCTCGATGCCTCGCCCGGGGGGACAGGGCTGCTCGGGATGGCCGAGCGCGTGGGCCGGGCGGGCGGCTCGGTCGGGGTCGACCGGGGCCGCGCGTGGCGCGTGCGCGTCGAGCTGCCGGTGGAGGCGGAGCGATGAGCGAGCCGGTGTCGGTGCTGCTCGCCGACGATCAGGAGCTGCTGCGCGACGCGCTGGCGACGATCCTCGGCGCGGACGAGCGGATCCGGATCTCGGGGTCGGTACCCGACGGATCCGCGGCGGTCGAGCACGTGCGCGCGCACGCGGTCGACGTCGTGCTGATGGACATCCGGATGCCCGGCATGGACGGCATCCGCGCGACCGAGGAGGTGCTCGGGGTGCGCCCCGCGACGCGCGTGCTCGTGCTGACCACCTTCGATCTCGACGAGTACGTGTTCGCAGCGATCCGGGCGGGCGCCAGCGGCTTCCTGACCAAGGACGCGCGACCCGCCGAGCTCGTGGAGGGCATCCTGCGCGTCGCGGCCGGCGATGCCGCCATCGCACCACGCGCCGCCGCGTCGCTGCTGCGTCACGTGCGCCGGGTCGTGGCCCCCGCCGGCGACCCGCTCGCGGCGCTGAGCCCGCGGGAGCGGGAGGTCACGCGGCTGCTCGCACGCGGCGCGTCGAACGAGGACATCGGGCGCGAGCTCTTCCTCACCGGCAACACGGTCAAGACGCACGTGAAGTCGATCCTGGCCAAGCTCGGCCTTCCCGACCGCATCCACGTGGTGATCTGGGCGTACGAGCACGGCATCGTCCAGCCCGGCGACATGCGGCAGGGCGACGCCGCCGCTGACGGTCACCCGCGCGGGTGAGGCGGTGCCGCCCGCCGGGGCGATGCGGCACGCCGCGCGCGGCCGCGAGCCTGTGGACATGACCTCGATCACCTCCGTCCGCGGCCCTCGCGCCGCCGCCATTCCTCTCGACCGCGCCCTCCGGCGCCTCACCGCCGTGCTCGGCGCGCTCGCGTTCGCCACCGGCGTGCTCTGGGTCGCGCTGCCCGCCCTCGGCCCATACGGCACCGACCTCGCCCCCGTGTCGCAGCTGGGATGGCCGGAGGGAGCGGGAGACGTGGCGGCCGCCGCGCTGCAGGCGATCGCGGGCGCGGTGCTGTGCGCCGTCGCCCTGTTCTCGCGGCGCGGATCCGGGGCCGGGGCCGGTCTCGCGCTCGCTGCAGCCATCGCGATCGGGGTGGGACTGGTCGGCTTCGACGGGATCCCCGTGGCCGGCTACTCGTTCGCCTTCCTCGTGCCGATCGGCGCGGCGGCGGCGCTCGTCGCGTTCGCGGTGCGCCGCCCGGTCGTCGGCGTTCCCGTCCTCGCTGTCGCTGCGACCCTGCTTGTGCTCGGCCAGGCGACCGGCATCCTGCGCCTTCCCGACTTCTACGTCGGATTCGTCGGGGCGATGGCCGACGACGCGGTGCGCTTCTGGTCGTGCCTCGCGCTGGTCCTGCTCGCGGGGGTGAGCGGTCTCTGGGCCGCGCGGGATATCGGCCGACGCGCGGCGCGCGCAGGGGCGTTCGTCGAGCGCCACCGCGTGGCGTTCGCTGTCGCGGCTGCCGCGTGCGCGCTGCCGTACGTGATCGCCCGGGCATCGTGGCTGACCCCGTGGCCGCTGTTCGGCGGCGGCGCCGAGGCATTCGCCGAGGAGCCCCTCGTCCGCACGATCGGGCTTATGCTCGGCGCCGCCATGCTCGCGGGCGGGGTGCTGACGCTGGGGCTCGTGATGCCATGGGGCACCACGTTCCCGCGGTGGGTGCCCGGTGTCGGCGGACGCCCGGTGCCCGTGCCGCTGGCGGTCGTGCCCGCCGCGATCGTGGCGGCGCTGTTCACCGCGGGCGGCATCCAGCTGCTCGCGCTGGCACTGAGCTCGCCCGTGAGCGGCAACGGACTGCCGTCCTGGGCGATGGCCGTCGTGCTTCCGTTCTGGGCCTGGGGACCGCTGCTCGCCCTCGCCACATGGGGCTACGCGCGGCATCGGGCCGCGTCCGAATGAGCTCGGCTCAGCCGTGCGGCCAGGCGGCGAGGGCCTTGTCGATCTGGCGGCGGGTGGCCGCTGTGGTGCGCTCGACGAGCTCGACGATCGGCGTGCGCTCGGCCTTCGCCGAGCGTGCGGCGGGCAGGCGCCAGGTGCCGACCACGACCCCGTCGACGAGGATCGCGGGGCGGAAGACGCCGTTGCGGCCGGGCACCTGGGCATCGAGCATCCTCGGGCTCGCGACAAGCGCGCGCACCGCGTAGCCGAGGATCCACTCGTCGAACGCGGGGACGAGGGTCACTCCCGAAGGGCCGGGGACCGCGGGCTCGCCGATCACCCAGCCCTGCTCGCCCTCGACGCTGACCTCGGTCAGGTCGTCGATGCGGGCGGCCGTCTGACGCAGCGCGGTCTTCGGCAGCTTGAGCCACCAGGCGGCGTCGTCGGCGGTGACCGGGCCGCGGGCCAGGATGTAGCCGCGCAGGATCTGCACCAGGTCATCCGGATCCGCCTCCGCGGGCGGGGTCAGGACGAGCTGCTGCTCGGATCCGGCGAAGGGGCCCCAGTGCATCAGGCCGTCCATCGCGAGGTGGAACAGCAGGTGATAGCCGCGGCCCCCGTCGGTCGGGATGTCGCTCGCCTGCCAGAGCGCGAGCGCCTCGGCGCGCGTGCGCGGCGCGTCCTGGAGGGCGTCGCGCAGGATGCCGCGGGCGCGGTCGATCAGCGCGTCGTCGAGCCCGAGCTCCCGGCGGCGGGGACCCGTCGAACGCTGCACGCGCGCGGCCGTGTGATGGAGGATCGCCGCGAGGTGCCCAGGAGTGGTGGCGAACAGGGTGCCGCGCATCGGCCACGAGCGCACGAGCTCGCCCGCGTCGAACGCCGCCCGGACGTCGTCGATCGTCGTTCCCGGCCGCGACCGGATGGCGATCGCGCGCAGCACCCCGGGCAGATCCTGCCCCTGCAGGGCGACGGCGCGGGCGACGACCTCGCCGGGGGAGAGGCCGGATCCGCCGAGCAGCTGAGCGGCCCAGCGCAGGCGGCGCGCGTCGACGCGGGAGAGCTCCATGGCCCTCACGCTAGCCCGGGCCGCCGACACCGGTGACAGGATCTAGGCATGGAACGTCATCGCCTGTCCGTCGGCATCGCCGCCACCGCCGGAGCGGACGTCGCGGAGCGCATCGGCCCCCTGCTCGAGGAGGCCGGACTCCGTGCGCTCTGGGTCAACGAGACCCCGGGAGCCAACGCCCTCGACGTCGCGGCGGCGGCTGCCCGGGTCACCCGGACCCTGCGGGTCGCGACCGGGGTGATCCCCGTCGACCGTCGCCCCGCGGCCGAGGTGCTCGCCGACCTCGCGGGGCTCGACATCCCGGCCGACCGCCTGACGCTCGGCATCGGATCCGGCGCGCGGCGCACGGGAGCCCTCGACCTGATGCGCAGCGCGATCGCCGACCTCCGATCCGGCGGCGCACCGGAGATCGCCTTGGGCGCGCTGGGGCCGAAGATGCGGCGGCTCGCGGCGGAGCGAGCGGACGGCGTCGTCCTGAACTGGCTCACCCCGGCCGCCGCGGCGGACCAGGCCGCGGAGCACCACGAGGCATCCCCGGACGGCCGCGTCATCCTGTACGTCCGCACGGCAACGCGCGCCGAGGCGGTGCCGCGGCTCGAGGCCGAGGCAGGGCGCTACGGCGGCTTCCCCTCCTACGCGGCGAACTTCGCGCGGCTCGGCTTCGGCCCGCTCGACACCGTGATCCACTCGGGTGAGGCGCGCGAGCGGGTGGCGGCGTATCTCGACGCGGTGGACGAGGTGGTGCTGCGCGCCGTCACGCCGGGGGATGATCCGGACGACTACGTGCGGTTCGTCGACGACGTGATCGCCGCGATCCGGTGACAATGCGACTCCGCGCCGAGGATCCAGGCGGGCCCGGATTCTGGGCGCGGAGGTGGATTCTCGCGGCCGAGCGGCCTCAGGTGCCCTCGAGCGTGACGCGGGCCGGGAGCCGCCGGATGGGCGCCGGCGCCCACCACGTCCACCGCCCCGCCGCGCGCAGGGCCGCGGGGAGCAGGATCGCGCGGACGATCGTCGCGTCGACGATCACCGCGAAGGCGAGGCCGACGCCGATCTGCTGCAGGAACACGACCTCGCCGCCCGCGTAGACGAGGAACGACGCGGCGAGCGTGACCGCCGCGGCCGTGACGAGCGGGCCCGAATGCGCGATGCCGCGCGGAACCGACAGGACGACGTCGCCCGTCCGGTCGTGCTCCTCCTTGATGCGCGAGATGAGGAAGACGGCGTAGTCCATCGACAGTCCGTAGGCGATGCAGAACATCAGGATCGGGATGCTCGGCTCGATCGAGCCGGTCGGGGTGAAGCCGATCAGCCAGGCGAGGCCTCCCTGCTGGAAGCCCCAGACGAGCACCGCGAACATCGCGGCCATGCTGAGGAGGTTCAGCAGCGAGGCGAGAAGCGGGACGAGCACCGAGCGCGTCATGAGGAACAGCACGGTCAGGCTGACGAGCACGATCAGGCCCGCCACGGTCGGCAGGTAGGACAGGACGCCGTCGCGATAGTCGACGAGCTCGGCCGGGTAGCCGCCGACGAGGACCTCACCGGGAGCGGGGACCGCGCGGACATCGCCCACGAGGCCGGCGACATCCGCGGAGAGGGCCTCGGACGAGGGCGTCACCGACAGCCACGCGCCGTCGGCGAACCGGTCCGAGGCCGCGGCGGACGTGCGCACCCCGTCCGCGAACGAGCCGACCGTCGCATCCACGCGGAGCACGCCGCTCACGCGCGACAGCGCCGTGGCGTACTCGGCCAGCTCGGCGGCGTCCAGCTCTTCGGCGGCGACAACGAGCAGCGCGTCGGAGTCCTGTCCCTCGAAGTGGGCGCGCTCGACGTCGTACGCCGCCCGCACCGCCGCCGTGTCGGGCAGCACCCGGTCATCCGCCACACCGAACGAGACACCGAGCGCCGGCGCGGCGAGCGCGGCGGCGACTGCGAGGCCGGCGCCGCCGATCAGAACGGGCCGGCGCATCGCGGCGGCGGGAACGCGGTACCAGACGGAGCGCTCGAGCGGGCGGGCGGAGGGGCGGCGACGCTCGACCCGCTCGCCGAGCACGGCGAGGGCGGCCGGCATCACAACGAGGGTCGCCGCGGCGGCGACCGCGACCACGGCGATGCCCGCGAACGCGAAGGACGACAGGAACGGGTACGGGAAGACGAACAGCACGGCCAGGGAGGCCGCGACGGTCAGCGCCGAGAAGAACACCGTGCGCCCGGCGCTCGAGAGCGTCGCGGCGAGCGCGGCCTCCCGAGACGGGGCGCGGCTCAGCTCCTCGCGGAACCGGAAGATCATGAACAGCCCGTAGTCCACCCCGAGCCCGATGCCGAGCACGAGCACGATGTTCGAGGCGAACGTCGACACCTCGGCGAACGCCACGACTGCTCGCAGCACCGCGAGCGCGCCGATCACGGTGAGGAATCCCAGCGCGAGCGTGAGCAGCGCCGCGCTCAGGCGCCGGTAGATGAGCCAGAGCAGCACAAGCACGAGCGGCAGGATGACGAGCTCGGCGCGCAGGAAGTCGCCGCGCGACTGCTGCGCCACCTCGCGGAACACCTCGTCGGCGCCGGCGACGACGATGCGGATCCCCTCCCGCTCGATCGCGAACTCGACGCTCAGGGCGGGAAGGATCTCGCTGCGCACAACGTCGGCCGATCCGGGGATGTAGGCGTAGACCCAGGCGGCGGAGCCGTCGTCCGCCCGCATCGTCGCGTGGCCCTCGGTCCAGTACGACCAGGCGGCGCTCACGCCCGGCCAGTCGCCGAGGCGATCGGTCAGGTCGCGTCCGAGCGCCGCCGTCTCGGCCGAGTCGACGGAATCGTCGGTCATCACCATCAGGGCGACGTTGGGACTGCCGGTGCCCGTGGCGGCGTCAAGGCGCTGCGCGGCGAGGTCCGACTCCGAGCCGGCCGCGGCGAAGCGGGAGAGCGAGAGCGCGTCGAGGGTCCCGGCGGCGAGGGTGCCCGCGCCGACCAGCATCACCGCGGCGATGCCGAGCACCCACCAGCGCCTCGCGACGATGAACGCCGCCCATCGTGCCGCCATGTCCGCCTCCGATTTGCGGGTGTTCGCTCGTGTTTCGGAATATACGAGCATTTGCTCGCGTATTGCAAGGCCGCTAGCGTGAACGCATGGCGGAGGACACGGCGAAGCGCACTCCCGTGCGCCGGGCGAGGGGCCTGGCGCGGATCGAGGCGATCCTCGACGCGGCCGCCTCCGAGCTCGCCGACGTCGGCTACGACCGCACCACCACGAACTCGATCGCCGCCCGGGCGGGCATCTCACCCGGGTCGCTGTATCAGTACTTCTCGGGCAAGGAGGCGATCGCCGACGCGCTCGCCGAGCGCTACGCCGCGACGGTGGCGGCGAAGCAGGCCGGCGCCTTCGGCGTGACGGATGTCACCACGCCCGAGTTGAGCGAGCTCGTGCGCGTGGTCGTGGATCCGATCATCCAGTTCAACGTCGACAACCCCGGCCTGCTGGCGCTGTTCGCACGCACGGATCTGCCCGAGCGCCTGGCGAATCCGATCGAGCCTGTCGAGGAGACCTTCGCCGCGCGGCTGCGGGAGATCGTGACGCAGCGCAACCCGGGGATCGATCCCGGCGAGCTCGCGCGGGTCATCGAGACGCTGATCCTGATGTTCCGCGGCTTGATGAAGGGGATCTCGGCACTGGATACGGCCGGGCGGGAGCGCCGCGCCGCGGAGACGCGCGCCGCGATCGTCGGCTATCTCGCGCACCGCGGCATCCGGTAGGCCGAGTGGGTCAGCGCCGCGCGGCGTACTGCTCGCGGATGACCGCGCGTGTGTCGGGCGCGGGCTCGGCCGAGAGCGACACCGGCCACTGCGGGCGCTCGCCCGTCAGCGCCCACGCCGCCTGCACCGCGGCGCCCGCGGCGACGTACTCGCCGGGCTGCGGCACGACGACCGGGGCGTCGAACACCTGCGCGGCGATCGCGGAGACCGCCGGGTTCTGGGCGGCGCCGCCGACGAGCAGGACTCGCTCGGCGGTGACCCCGTGCGCGCGCACCGCGTCGAGGCCGTCGGCGAGGCCGGAGAGCATGCCCTCCATGGCCGCGCGCGCGAGGTTCTCGCGCGTGGTCGAAGCGAGGGTCATCCCGAACAGCGTCGCCGTGGCATCCGGCAGGTTCGGCGTGCGCTCGCCCTCGAAGTAGGGCTGCAGGACGAGACCCGCCGACCCCGCGTCGGCGCCGAGGGCGAGCCGTCCGAGCTCGTCGTGGTCGACGCCCAGCAGGCGCGCGATCGCGTCGAGCACGCGCGCGGCGTTCAGCGTCGCGATGAGCGGCAGGTAGGCGCCGGACGCGTCGGCGAAGCCGGCGACCGTGCCGCTTGCATCGCGCACCGGCGCCTCCGTCACCGCGAACACGGTGCCGGACGTGCCGATCGAGACGACGACGTCGCCCGCGGCCGCACCGAGACCCAGCGCGGCGCCGGCGTTGTCGCCGCAGCCGGGCCCGATCACGAGGCCGTCCGTGAGGGATCCGGATCCGCCCGTCACCGACTCGGCGGGCCCGAGGACGCGGGGAAGGATGACCCCGGTCGCGTCGCGACGGAGGGCGAGCGACAGCAGCTCGCGGTCGTACTCGCCGGACTCCGCGTCGAAGTACGCCGTGCCGCTCGCGTCGGAGCGGTCGGTGACGAGCTCGTCGAGCACCGGGCCGAGCGGTGCCTCGCCCGCGGGGCCGTAGCCGCGCAGGCGCCAGGTCAGCCAGTCGTGCGGCAGCGCGACGGCCGCCACGCGATCGGCGTTCTCGGGCTCGGCGTCGGCGAGCCAGCGCAGCTTGGTGGCGGTGAACGACGCGACGGGCACGAGTCCCGTGCGACGCGCGAACTCCGCGGCGCCCACCTCGGCGGTCAGAGCTGCAGCGGCGTCCGCCGAGCGCGTGTCGTTCCACAGCAGGGCGGGGCGGACGACCCGGCCGTCGGCATCCAGCGCCACCATTCCGTGCTGCTGGCCGCCGATCGAGATCGCCGCGACGTCGCCGAGCCCTCCGGCGTCGGCGATGGCGCTCCGCAGCGCGTCCCACCAGAAGCCGGGATCGACCTCGGTGCCGTCGGGGTGGGTCGCCCGCCCGGAGCGGACGACCTCACCCGACTCGAGGTCGCGGACGACGACCTTGCAGCTCTGCGTCGAAGAATCGACGCCCGCGACCAGTGTCATCTCAGCCGCGCGCGCCGAGCAGGTGCTCGGTGGCGAGCTGCTGCAGGCGCACGAAGCCGAAGCCCTTGCCGCCCAGGTACGCGTCGGCGTCGAAGTCCTCGTACGCCGAGCGGTCGGCAAGCAGGTCGTCGTACGACTCGCCCTCGTTCAGCGTGGGCTCGGCGAGCTCGAGCACCTTGGCGGCCTTGAGCGCCTCCTGCACCTCGGGGTCGGCGCGGAAGGCCGCGGCGCGCTCCTTGAGCAGCAGGTAGGTGCGCATGTTCGCGGACACGGAGTCCCACACGCCGTTCTCGTCCTCGGTGCGGCTCGGCTTGTAGTCGAAGTGGCGGGGGCCGTCGTAGGCGGGGACGCCGCCGGGGCCGCCGTTCTCGAGCAGGTCCACGAGCGCGAACGAGTTGTGCAGGTCGCCGTGACCGAACACGAGGTCCTGGTCGTACTTGATGCCGCGCTGACCGTTGAGGTCGATGTGGAAGAGCTTGCCGTGGTACAGCGCCTGTGCGATGCCGGCGGCGAAGTTCAGGCCGGCCATCTGCTCGTGGCCCACCTCGGGGTTGAGGCCCACGAGCTCGGGGCGCTCGAGCGAGTCGATGAACGCGATCGCGTGGCCGAGGGTCGGCAGCAGGATGTCGCCGCGGGGCTCGTTGGGCTTCGGCTCGATCGCGAAGCGGATGTCGTAGCCCTTGTCGGTGACGTAGTCGCCGAGCAGGTTGACGGCCTCGCGGTAGCGCTCGAGCGCGGAGCGGATGTCCTTCGCCGAGTCGTACTCGGCGCCCTCGCGGCCGCCCCACATGACGAAGGTCTTGGCGCCGAGCTCGGCGGCGAGGTCGATGTTGCGCAGCACCTTGCGCAGCGCGAAGCGGCGCACCTGGCGGTCGTTCGACGTGAAGCCGCCGTCCTTGAAGACCGGCGCGCTGAAGAGGTTGGTGGTCACCATCGGCACGATCACGCCGGTGTCGGCGAGCACCTGCTTGAGGCGGTCGATCTGCGTCTGGCGCTCGGCGTCGGTCGAGCCGAAGGCGAACAGGTCGTCGTCGTGGAAGGTGAGGCCGTAGGCGCCGAGCTCGGCCAGCTTCTCGACCGCGTGGACCACGTCGAGGGCGTTGCGCGTGGGACCGCCGAACGGGTCCGTGCCGTTGTAGCCGATGGTCCAGAGGCCGAAGGAGAACTTGTCGTCCTTGGTGGGGGTGAGCGACATGGTGGTACAGACCCGCTTTCAGCGTCGTTGGCGAATTGTTGCGACTGAGAACTTATCACGAGGATGGTGCGGAGGCAATGCCGAAGCGGCGCTCGGTTACCGGCACCGGGAGCGTGCCGCGGATCGTGGGTCAGCTGAGCAGCAGGTACAGCGCGCCGACGATCGTGAGCACGATCACGATGCGCTCGAACGTCCGCTGATCCAGCTTCCCGAGCATCGTCCGCCCGAGGAAGGCGCCGGCGATCACGCCCGGCACGAGCACGAGGTCCATCAGCAGCGTCGGGACGTCGATGATCCCGAGGCCGATCGACAGTGGCAGCTTCGCGAGGTTGATTCCGGCGAAGAACCACGCCGTCGTGCCGAGGAACGCACGCACCGGGAAGCGCGCGGCGAGGAAGTACATCGTCATGACCGGGCCGCCGGCGTTGGCGACCATCGTCGTGAAGCCGCCGAGGGTGCCGTACGCGGCCGCGGCGACCGGTCCGGTCGTGACCTCCTCCTCGCGCGCCCGCCAGCGGCGCCACAGCGTCACGCCGATGACGAGCAGCAGGATGGCGCCGATCACGCGGCGCGTCCAGGTGTCGTCGGCGATGCCGAGGAACAGCCAGCCGAGCAGCAGGCCGGCCGCGACGGCCGGGATGAGGGGGAGCAGCGCCCGCAGGCGGGCGTGCTTGCGGTGAACCCAGATCGCGAACCAGTCGCCGACGATCAGCAGCAGAAGCAGCGCCCCGGTCGACGCCCGCGCCGGCAGGACGGCCGCGAACAGCGCGATCGCGAGCGTGTTGACGCCCGGCAGCGCGGTCTTCGAGACCCCGACCGCCACGGCGCCGAGCGCGAGCGCTGCCCAGGCGAGGGCGGAGAGTTCGGGCATCGTGTCAGGCTATCCGCGCGGCGGCAGGCTCAGGCGATCGTGACCTCGACGACCTCGCCGCCGGGAACGGTGATCCGGTAGTCGCCCTTCCATCCCTCGATGCGAACGCGGCCGTCGGCGTCGGTGCGCAGCGTCGTGGGCGACATCCACCATTCGCCCCGGATCAGGCCGTGGAGCCGGTCGTAGGCGGGCTTGCGGCTGCCGTCCGCGCGCAGCAGCCCGATCGGGGCGCCAAGCCAGGCGCCGACGTCGGTGAGGCCCCAGTACGTGATCGCCTCGACCGAGGGATGCCCGGTGAGCGCGCGGTACAGGCGCTCGATCTCGTCGGCCTGGCGGGCCTCTCCCTCGGGCGTCGACGGCCACTCGTCGACCACGTAGTCGTTCAGGTCGTCGATCTCGGGAGGCATCAGGTCGCCCGACACCAGGCTCGACTCCGTGAAGTGAAGCGGCAGCCCGAAGCGCGCGAAGCGATCGGCGACCTCGAGCAGCTCCTCCTCGCCGCGGAACCCCTGGTGCATGTGCGTCTGCAGACCGATCACATCGATGCGCACACCGGCCTCGAGTGCGTCCTCGATCACACGCTCGTACCGCGGCGACAGGTCGAAGTCGTTGATGAGCAGCGTCGCGCCGGGGTTCGCGGCGCGGGCGGTCTCGAACGCGAGCTTCACGATGCCGGTGCGGCCCAACTCGCGGGCAAGACGTGAGACCGCGTTCGGCACGCCGTCGGGTTCGTTGTCGAAGTCGGGCATGATCGCGACCTCGTTGATCGCGTCCCAGGTGTCGATGAGCCCGGCGAAGTCGGTCGCCTCGCGCGTCACGCGCTCGCGCAGCAGTCGCTCGGTCTCGTCCGACGGAAGCCGGTCGTGCCACTGCGCCTTGACGGTGTGCCAGACCAGCGGATGGCCCTTCAGACGCACGCCGCGCTCCGCGAACCAGCGTGCAGCGGTCTGCAGGCGGGCGGTGTCGGGATGCCCCTGCTCCGGCTCGAACCGGCCCCAGTAGAACGGCAGGGTCGCGGTGTCGAACAGCGCGAGCCAGTCGTCGGCGAGCGCCGTCAGATCGGCCTCGCCGTTCGCGTGCGGCACGAGCTCGAAGCCGATGTTGCCGAAGCCGAAGGCGTGGCGCACCTGCTCGACGGTGACCTCGTGGTGGGCGAGCGGCTCGCCGTCGGGCGAGGTCAGCACGACCTCGGCGGATCCGGTGCGGGCGATGGTCATCGTTCCTCCGTCGGTGGGCGGGTCGAGTCGCGCAGGGTCAGCTCCGCCGGCATCCGGATGCGCTCGCTCGCGCCGCCGTCGAACATCGCCAGGAGCAGGTGCACGGCCGCGGTTCCCATCTCGAGAAGCGGCTGGCGGATCGTGGTGAGGCCGGGCCGGCTGGCGGCTGCGGGGGCGAGATCGTCGAAGCCGACGACGGAGAGGTCGTCCGGAACGTGGAGCCCGCGGGTGGAGGCGACGCGGATCACCTCGAGCGCCGTCGCATCGTTCGCCGCGAAGACCGCGGTCGGACGATCGGGACGGTCGAGCAGGGCCTCGGCGGCGGCGGTCGCGTTCGGGGCCCGGTAGCCGGCATCCAGCACGAGCGACTCGTCGATCGCGATGCCCGCGGCGGCGAGCGCATCGCGGTAGCCCTGCTCGCGCTGCTGCGCCGACAGCAGGTCGGCACGGCCGCGCAGGTGGCCGATCCGGCGGTGCCCGAGCGAGATCAGGTGCTCGGTGGCCATCCGCCCGCCGCCGTAGTTGTCGGTGTCGACGACGGCCGGACCGGTGGGGCCGGTGTGGGGGTCGACCGCGACCACCGGGACGGAGATCTCCTCGAGCGTGACGGTGGGGGTCAGGATGATGGCCCCGTCGATCAGTGTGCCGCCGAGGCGCGAGAGCGAGCGGCGCTCCCATCCCGCGTGATCGCCGGCGGACACGCTTCCGGCGTAGGCGAGCACGTCGTAGGCGGTCTCCTGCAGGGCGGTGGAGACGCCGTGAAGCAGCTGCAGGGCGAACGGCTCGAACTCGGCGACGAGCACGCCGACCACGTGCGTACGGCTGCGACGCATCGACGAGGCGACGATCGACGTCTCGTAGCCGAGCCGATCAACGACGCTCAGCACGTGGGCGCTCGTGGTGGCGGCGATGCCGTCCCGGCCGTTCATGACCTTCGACACGGTCGCGACGGAAACGCCCGCGGCGACCGCGACGTCACGGATGGTGACGCGTCGCGGCGGCGTCTGGCGCCCGACAGTCGTGCTCATGTGCCCCCTTGCACGTCAATCCTGCCCGAGCTCTCGGCGGGAACCTGCCGAGCGCGTCCGGGTCCCGGCAAGCATAGCGTCGAAAACGTTATCGATAACGTTTGACATTAGTTGTCGCCGGTGACAAAGTCGTCCAAGACGCATCGGAGGCCTCGGCGACTGGAGCCGGGCGGGGCGTCGACTCAACGAGGAGGATCATGCCCATGAACGTTCGCAGGACATGGATGGCCGCTGGGGCCATCGCAGTCGCCGCGGGACTCACGCTCACCGGCTGTGCCGGTGGTGGTGGCGGCGGTGGCGGCGGCGAGGAAGGCGGCCCCGTCGAGCTGACGATGTGGCACAACTCGACCACGGGCCCCGGCAAGGAGTTCTGGGACGAGGCGGCCGCCGCATTCAAGGCGGAGAACCCCGACGTCACGGTCAAGGTGACCTCGGTCCAGAACGAGGATCTCGACGGCAAGCTTCAGACCGCCGTGAACTCGGGCGACATGCCCGACATCTTCCTGCAGCGCGGCGGCGGCAAGCTCGCCGACATCGTCGCGGCCGGCCAGGTCAAGGACATCAGCGGCGCCATCGACGCCGATGTGAAGGAGGCGCTCGGCGAGGGCGCGTTCAACGCCTTCACGCTCGAGGGCAAGGTCTACGCGATGCCGACCGCCGTGCTTCCCGGCGGCATCTTCTACAGCAAGGACCTGTTCGAGCAGGCCGGCATCACCGAGACCCCGACCACGATCGAGGAGCTCGGCGAGGCCGTCGACAAGCTGAAGGCCGCCGACATCCAGCCCATCGCGCTGGGCGCCAAGGCCGCATGGCCCGCCGCGCACTGGTACTACTTCTTCGCTCTGCGCGCCTGCGACCAGGACACCATCGCGAACCTCACCACCGACGCCGACTTCACCGACCCGTGCTGGCTGGAGGCCGCGGAGAACCTCGAGGAGTTCGCGGGCACCGACCCGTTCCACGAGGGCTTCCTGACCACCGACCCGCAGGAGGGCGCGAGCTCGTCGGCCGGTCTGATCGCCAACCACCAGGCGGCGATGGAGCTCATGGGCGCCTGGGACGTGGGCGTCATCGCGAGCCTCACCCCCGACCAGCAGCCGCTTCCCGACCTGGGATGGTTCCCCTTCCCGGCCGTCGATGGCGGCGCGGGCGACCCGTCCGCGATGATGGGCGGCGTCGACGGCTACTCGTGCTCGGCTGACTCGCCGGCCGCCTGCGAGGAGTTCCTGAACTTCATCGCCGGCAAGGAGTGGCAGGAGAAGTACGCCGAGGCGTACCAGACCATCCCCGCTTCCTCGGAGGCGCTCGGCGCGGTCACCGACCCGTCGCTGCAGCCGCTCATGGAGGCCTACGGTGAGGCGGCCTACGTCACCCTGTGGCTCGACACGGCGCTCGGCCAGAACGTCGGCAACGCGCTCAACACCGGCGTCGTCGAGATGCTCGCCGGCCAGGGCGACGCGCAGAAGCTCGTCGACGGTGTCGCCACGGCGGCCGAGCGAGGCTGATCTCGCACCATGACCGACATTCAGGCACAGAACACCACGTCCGTGCCTGAGAGGATCGCCTCCGTCGGGGCAGGCTCCGCGCCTGCCCCGACGGCGGGCGGGCGCAAGCCGCGACGGGCCGACTGGCGCAAGCGCGGCGAGATCGCGCTCCTCTCAGGCCCCGCACTCATCTTCTTCGTCGGCTTCGTCATCTTCCCCGTGGTGATGGCGGCGTTCTACGGCTTCTTCAAGTGGAACGGCTTCGGCTGGCCCACCGACTTCGTGGGACTGAACAACTACGTCCTCATCTGGGAGGACCAGACCTTCCGCGAGGCGGTCGGCCACAACTTCGCGATCGTCATCCTGTCGCTGCTGATGCAGGGCCCGCTCGCGATCCTCTTCGCCCTTCTGATGAACCAGAAGATGAAGGGGCGCTCCCTCATCCGGGTGCTCATCTTCGTCCCCTACGTGATCTCCGAGGTCGTCGTCGGCACGGGCTGGAGCCTCATGGCCCAGGACACCGGCGCGATCAACTCGATGCTCGAGAAGCTGGGCCTCGAGTTCCTGCAGAACTCGTGGATCGCCAACCCGGATGTCGCCATCTGGACCCTGATGGTGATCATCACCTGGAAGTACATCGGGTTCGCGGTCATCCTGATGCTCGCCGGCATGCAGTCGATCCCCGAGGAGCTCTACGAGGCCGCCGCGATCGACGGCGCCGGCTTCTGGAAGACCCAGTGGAGCATCACGCTCCCGCTGCTCGGACCGACGATCCGCATCTGGGCGTTCCTGTCGATCATCGGCTCGCTGCAGCTCTTCGACCTTGTCAACATCATCTGGGGCCAGTACATCGCGGCGACCGCGGGCACCTCGACGATGGCCACGTACATGTACCAGAACGGCCACCTGGCCGGGAACTACGGCTTCGGCAACGCCGTCGCGGTGATGCTGTTCCTCATCTCCCTCGCCGTCGCGCTCGTCTACCAGCGCTTCGTGCTGCGTCGCGACACCGAGGGAGCGCTCACGGACAGCGGAAAGGCGGAGAAATGACGGCGACATCCGTGGCGATCCGGGCGGTCGGCCGCAACAACCGGCCCGCGAAGGCGCCGAAGGAGAAGTGGGGAAACCCGTGGGTGTACCTGCTCGCGGTGATCCTCGTGACGATCTGCATCACCCCGGTGCTGTACATCATCATCGGCGGCTTCCGCACGAACTCGCAGATCACGGCCGACCCCTCGGGCTTCCCCGCGCCGTGGCAGCTCGCCAACTACGGCGACGTGCTGACCGGATCCGAGTTCTGGACCGCCATGGCGAACTCGACCATCGTGGCGCTCGGCACCACGCTCGGCGCCGTCGTGCTCGGCGTGATGGCGAGCTACGTGATCGCGCGGTACGAGTTCACCGGCAAGGGCGTTATGTACTCGCTGTTCGCGGCCGGCCTGATGTTCCCCGTCACGGTCGCGATCACCCCGCTCTACCTGCTGGTCCGCAACCTGGGGCTCGTCAACAGCCTGGGCGGCGTCATCCTGCCGCAGATCGCCTTCGCCCTGCCGACGACGATCATCATCCTGGTGCCGTTCCTGCGGGCGATCCCGAAGGAGCTGGAGGAGGCCGCGTCGATCGACGGGGCGAGCCGCCTCGGGTTCTTCTGGCGGATGGTCATCCCGCTCAGCCTCCCCGGCGTGATCACGGTGGGCATCCTGGCGTTCGTCGGCTCCTGGAACGGCTACATGCTGCCCCTGTTCATCCTCAACGACAGCGCGCTGTACACGCTGCCGCTCGGCGTGCAGAACTTCTCCTCGCAGTACTCCGTGGACACGGCCCGCGTGCTCGCGTACACGTCGCTGTCGATGGTGCCCGCGCTTGTCTTCTTCAGCCTGTTCGAACGCCGCATCGTCGGCGGACTCACCGGCGCCGTCAAGGGCTGAGCCCGCGCGCTCAGCCCCGCAGAACACCCTTTTGGAGACATCCATGTCCCTTGACACGTCCATCGACGGCCGCGCCGTCGAGTCCGCGGCCACCGAGGTGCCGGCGTTCCCGGAGTCCTCCGAGCGCGTGCGCGCGCTGCTGGCCGAGATGACCCTCGAGGAGAAGGCCGCGCAGATCGTCGGCTACTGGCTCGACCAGGGCGGCGAGGTCGTCGCCCCGCTCGCGGACGAGATGAGCACCGCGAAGGACGGCCGCACCCTCGCCGACATCACGAAGGACGGCATCGGCCACTACACGCGTGTGTACGGCACGCGTCCGGTCGAACCGACCGAGCGCGCCGCCTGGCTGTGGAACGAGCAGCGTCGCCTCAAGACCGAGACCCGCCTCGGCATCCCCGCGCTCGTGCACGAGGAGTGCCTGACGGGCCTCGCGGCGTGGAAGGCGGCGACCTTCGCGACGCCGCTGGCGTGGGGCGCGTCGTTCGACCCGGACCTGGTCGCCGAGATGGGCGCCCTGATCGGCGAGTCGATGCGCGACCTCGGCATCCACCAGGGCCTCGCGCCCGTGCTGGACGTCATCCGCGACCCGCGCTGGGGCCGGGTCGACGAGTGCATCGGCGAGGACCCGTACCTCGTCGGCACCGTCGGCACCGCGTACGTGAAGGGCCTCCAGTCGGTCGGCGTCCACGCCACGCTGAAGCACTTCCTCGGGTACTCGAACTCGCGCGCCGGACGCAACCACGCGCCCGTCCACGCCGGCCCCCGCGAGGTCGCCGACGTGTTCCTGCCGCCGTTCGAGATGGCGATCCGCGACGGCGGCGTCAAGAGCGTGATGAACAGCTACGCCGAGATCGACGGCGTTCCGGTGGCGTCGAACCCCGAGCTCCTGACGACCGTGCTCCGCGAGCAGCTCGGCTTCGACGGCGTCGTCGTCGCGGACTACTTCGCGATCGCATTCCTCGAGGTGATGCACGCGGTCGCGGCCGATCGCGGCGAGGCCGCCGCGCAGGCGCTGAAGGCCGGCATCGACGTGGAGCTTCCCTCGGGCGACGCCTACCTCGCGCCGCTCGTGGAGCGTGTCCGCTCCGGTCAGCTCGACGAGGGCTACGTCGACCGCGCGGTGCTGCGTGCCCTGTCGCAGAAGGAGGAGCTCGGCCTGCTCGAGCCCGACGCCTTCGCGGGGGAGGCCCCGGCCGAGATCGACCTCGACAGCCCGCGGCACCGCGAGGTCGCGCTGCGCCTCGCCGAGGAGTCGCTTGTGCTGCTCACGAACGACGGCGCGCTCCCGCTCGCGGCCGATGCGCGGCGGGTCGCGGTGATCGGCCCCAACGCCGATCGCGCCGCCGCGCTGCAGGGCTGCTACTCGTTCGCCAACCATGTGCTCGCACACCACCCCGGGTACGAGATCGGCTTCGAGATCCCGACGGTGCGCGAGGCGCTCGCGGCGGCCCTGCCCGAGGCGGAGGTCGTGTTCGCCGAGGGCTGCCAGGTGGAGGGCGACGACCGCTCCGGCTTCGACGCCGCCGTCTCCGCGGCCGCGGACTCGGAGGTCGCTGTGGTCGTCGTGGGTGACCAGGCGGGCCTGTTCGGCCGCGGCACCGTCGGCGAGGGAAACGACGTCGAGTCGCTCGACCTGCCGGGCGTCCAGCGCGAGCTCGTCGACGCAGTCGTCGCGACCGGCACCCCCGTCGTGCTTGTCGTGCTGACCGGCCGCCCCTACGCGATCGCATGGGCGGTCGACGGCGAGCAGCCCAAGCCCGCCGCGGTGCTGCAGGCGTTCTTCCCCGGCGAGGAGGGCGGTCCCGCGATCGCCAACGTCCTCACCGGGAAGACGGCGCCGTCCGGTCGCCTGCCGATCAGCCTGCCGCGCTCGTCCGGATCCTCTCCGTACAGCTACCTGCATCCGATCCTCGGCGGTCCGTCGGACGTCACGTCGACCGACTCGACGCCGCTGCGTCCCTTCGGCTTCGGCCTGTCGTACGCGACCTTCGCGTACGACGACCTGCAGGTCACGGCGACGGCGGCGACCGACGGCGCCTTCGAGGCCGCGGTCACGGTGACGAACACCGGCGAGGTGGCGGCGACGGATGTCGTGCAGCTCTACGCCCGCGACGTCGTCGGCTCGGTCACGCGCCCCGTCGCCCAGCTGCTCGGCTACGCGCGCGTCGCGCTCGAGCCGGGTCAGTCGCGCCGCGTCACGTTCGACGTCCCCACCCAGCGCCTGTCGTTCACCGACCGGACCCTGACGCGCGTCGTCGAGCCCGGCGAGGTCGAGGTGTGGGCGGCATCGCACGCCGAGGCGTCCGCGAAGCTGACCGGCCCCGAGGAGACGACAGGCGGCGTGATCTCCAACGAGAAGGCGCGCGGCGTGCGCGTCATCCCCGGCGAGGCCACCGCGCGCGAGGTCGTCACGCTCACGGGTGACGTCCACGTCGTGACGCCCGAGGACGCCCGCATCGTCGGCGTCCGCATCGACTGACAGACCAGGCGGATCCGGATCCCCCCGGTCGAGAACCCGAACTCGCCGGGGGGATCCGGATCCGTCGACGTGCGCGCCCGTCGTGATCCGGCTGCGGCCGCAGCGTGCGTGGCTGCGGGGATGTGCGCGCCCGGCTCGGTAGCGTAGAGCCGAACCGGAAGACCGAGGACTGACATGCACGAACGGGCCACGAGCGTCGAGGGCGTGCGCAGGACGAACCTCGGCGCGGTGCTGCGGCTCGTCCACCACGAGGGCGCGCGGTCGCGCGCGGTGATCACCGCCGAGACGGGCCTGAACCGCTCGACCGTGTCGGACCTCGTCGCGACGCTGGTCGGCGCCGGCCTCGTGGAGGAGCGGGATCCGGATCCGACGCGCCGCGTGGGACGGCCGTCGCCGATCGTCGCGCCCAGCGAGGACGTGGTGGCGATCGCGATCAACCCCGAGGTCGACGCGCTCGAGGTCGGGGCGGTGACCCTCGGCGGACGGGTGCGCGCCCGCACGCGCGAGAGCGTCGGCATGGCCGTGGAGGACGTCGTCGCCGCGGTCGCCCGGATCGTCGACGGCTGGAGATCCGGCGCACTGCGCGGCTGCCGCATGGTGGGCGGCGGTGCCGCGGTGCCGGGGCTCGTGCGCGCCTCGGACGGCGTCGTGCGCCTCGCTCCGCACCTCGGCTGGCGCGACGAGGACATCGCGAGCCGCCTCGCCGAGGCGACGGGCCTCAGGTTCCTGATCGGCAACGACGCGTCGCTCGGCGCGCGCGCCGAGCGCCTGTTCGGCGCCGCGCGCGATCACGCCGACGTGATCTACCTCAACGGCGGCGCATCGGGCATCGGCGGCGGGCTTGTGCTCCACGGCATGGCCATCGGCGGGGCGGAGGGCTACGCGGGCGAGTGGGGCCAGAGCCGGCCCGGCATCCTGCTCGAGGCCGACCGGCGCACCACCCAGGGAGTGCTCGAGGACGAGGTCAATCGCGGCAGGCTGCTCGACGCGGTCGGGCTTCCCTCGGCCGACGACGCCGCCCTCGCCCGCGCGCTCGCCAACGCGACCGACGGCGAGGTGACCGGGGAGATCCACCGGCAGCGCCGGATCCTGTCCGCCGCGCTCGCCAACGCCGTCAACGCCCTGAACCCGTCGGTGATCGTGCTCGGCGGCTTCCTGGCGATCCTTCACGAGCACGATCCGGAGGGGCTGCTCGACCTCGTCCGCGATCAGGCCCTCTCGGCACCGACCGAGCGCCTGGAGATCCGCGCCGCGGCCCTCGGCGCCGATCGCCTGCTGATCGGCGCCGCCGAGGCCGCGTTCGAGCCTCTGCTGGCCGACCCGCTCGCCTGACCCGCGCTCACCGGCGCGCGCCGATCGGTGCCGAGCGGCCCTCATCCGGCGGCGTAGGGGCCGCTCCGCACCCGGCCGCGTCCGGCTCCGGCCTGACGCGGCGGCCGATCGGTGCCGAGCGGCCCTCATCCGCGAGGGAAGGGGCCGCTCCGCACCGGATCCCGGCGCCCGGGCGTCAGATGATGCCGAGCACGCCGTCGACGCGGCGGGGGATGCCCAGGGGGTTCCCCTCCTGCAGGGCAGGGGGGAGCAGGTCGGCCGGCGCGTCCTGGTAGGCGACCGGGCGCTGGAAGCGGCGCACGGCCGTGGCGCCCACCGAGGTGAACTGCGTGTTCGTGGCGGGCCAGGGGCCGCCGTGGTGCTGGCCCCAGCTGACGGCGACGCCGGTCGGCCAGCCGGAGAACAGCACGCGGCCGACGACCTCCTCGAGGCGCGTGACGAGCGCGGTGACGTCCTCGCCGGCCTCGTGGTGCACGGTCGCGGTCAGGCCGCCCGGAAGCGCGTCGAGCGCCGACTCGAGCTCGTCCGCCGACGAGTACCGGACGAGCAGCGTGAACGGCCCGAACACCTCCTCCAGCAGCTGGTGCGAGTGCTCGAGCAGGGTGGCGACGTCCGTCGCGGCGACGAGGGGAGCAGGTCCGTCGCCGGCCTCGCCCGTCGCGACGACCTCCACGCCCGGCACGCCCGACACCCGCTCGATGCCCGCGGCGAAGCCATCCGTGATGGCGGGCGTGAGCAGGCGCGGCGGGGTGATCAGGTGCCCGGGAAGCGCCGCCTCGAGGGCGGATCCCGCGGGAAGGAAGACCACACCGGGCTTCGTGCAGAACTGTCCGGCACCGAGCTGGAACGAACCGGCGAGTCCCTCGGCGAGCGAGGCTCCGCGTGCGGCATCCGCGCCGGGCGTCACGACGACGGGGTTCAGCGAGCCGAGCTCGCCGTAGAACGGGATCGGCTCGGGGCGGGCCGCGGCGCGGTCGAGCAGCGCGCGACCACCGCGGACGGATCCGGTGAAGCCCACGGCCCGGATCACCGGGTGGTCGACGAGCGCGAGCCCTGCCTCGAAGCCCTCGATCAGCGCGAACACTCCCTCGGGCGCCCCGGCCTCGGCAAGCGCCCGAGCGACGACCTCCGCCATGCGCCGCGAGGTCTCCGGGTGGCCGGGATGGGCCTTGACCACAACGGGGCAGCCGACGGCGAGAGCCGACGCGGTGTCGCCGCCGACGACCGAGAACGCGAACGGGAAGTTCGACGCCGCGAACACCGCGACGGGCCCGAGCGGGCGCAGCACGCGCCGCAGGTCGGGGATCGGGGGAGTGGCGGACGGATCCGGATGGTCGATGATCGCCTCGAGGTACGAGCCCTCCTCGACCACCTTCGCGAACAGGCGCAGCTGCGCGGTCGTGCGCGCGAGCTCGCCCGCCAGACGAGGGTTCGCCGGCAGCGCCGTCTCCCGTGCGGCGACCTCGATGAGCCCCTCGGCGTCGGCATCGACCGCGTCGGCGGCGCGGCGCAGCCACTCGGCGCGGGTCGGGTCGTCCGTGCGCACGGTGACCGCGAAGGCGTCCTTCGCGGCGCGCGCGATCCGGTCGACCTCATCGATCGTCGTGTCAGTCACTTCGTCTCCCTTCGGTCGCTCACTGCGGCGATTGTGCGGGCCGGTCTCGTCGCTCAGCGGAAGCGGATGCCGAGGCCGAGCGGCGGCCCGCCCGTGACCCAGCCGTCCGCGACGGTCACGCCCGTCGGCTCGACCAAGGCGCCCAGCGCGCCGAAGGCGGCGTCCTCGACATCCTCGATCCAGGTCGTCTCGGGAAGCGTATACGCAAGCTGGGAGCTCAGCTCCGGAAGCAGATGCGGCGCGAGCTCGATGCCGCGCTCGCGGGCGAGGTCCGCGATCGCGAGGAACGGGGTGATGCCGCCCACGCGCACGATGTTCGGCTGCGCGACCTGCAGCGCTCCCGCGTCGAGGAAGTCGCGGAAGCGGTGAACGGTGTGGATGTTCTCGCCCGCGGCGATGGGCACGTCGATCCGCCGCGCGAGCTCCCGGTATCCGGCGAGGTCATCCGCCCGCAGGGGCTCCTCGATCCAGCCGATGCGGTGCTCGGCGAGGGCCGGGATCGCCCGGGTCGCGACGCGATCGAGCGGATGCGGCAGGTGTGCCGCCGCTTCGACACCACGCTCGACGTCGCCGCCGTGCGGTACTCGACGAGGGATCCCCGGTTCGCGACGACGGTCATCGGGATGTCCTCGGCGGCCCGCGTCGCGCCGAACGTCGCCGCGGCGACCGCCGACCTGCCCGACGAGCTGTTCGCCGGGCTCGAGGCCCTGGTGCCGCCCGAGGAGCTCTGGCTCGACCGCCGCTGACCCCTTCTGGTGGTTGAGCGACCGAGCGCAGCGAGGGAGTCGAAACCGAGGTGACGTCGCGGCGGGTTGGGGCGACGGTCCTATAGTTCGTCAAGCCCGGAGTAGGTCGGTTCTGAGGGCGTGGAAGACTTCGCG